>JAEZHT010000063.1 GCA_023436805.1 Bacillota bacterium | reverse complement strand
ATGATAACCCGCTTGATTGAATGCCTTCGCGATGGGTTCTGCTTCTCTTGGGGAAGTCCTTTGATACCCACCTCCCGGTGCAATCAAAACAAACGGTCTAATCTGATCATCGATGAAATGAAATGTGATGTAATTATTGGAGTTCAGTTGAAGTGGTTTCATCGGCTATGACCTCAATTCGATTTAATATGTATTTCTTGCCTTCATATTGGTTGGGTTCAATCGTAAATATCAAAAGTGATTTACTGGATAATAACATACCGTATTTAGCATAAACTTCAGGAAATACGGTCACATCTAATGTGGTATCCCCATCCGATACTTCAATGAATGCCATCGGTTTGCCTTGTTTGGTTTGGATGACTTTGACACGTTTGATCATACCTAAAGTTTTGGTTGTTTTTTCAATCTCACCCAATGGCGTTAATTGATGTTTTTGAATGATGTCTTGATAGACCGATACAGGGGTCATCGAAAGATTGAAACCCAGTGCGGTCTTTTCTTTTTCGATCAAGACTTCTAATGGGTATTCATCGTAGGTTTTCATCACGATGTCTGAGACAAATAACTCATAATCCTTATGAACCAATTGTCTGTTTTCATACAATGTCCGCTTGTTTAAACCAAAACCATCCAGTGCCCCAGAGAAAATGAAAGCTTCCATGATTTTATCATTGAGATCATTGGACAATCGCTTTTTGAAATCATCATAGTCTTGGAATGGGCCGCTTGCTCTGGCTTCTTTGATTTTGAGTACAGTTTGGGTGCCAATGTTTTTAATCGCCAACAATGGATAAATGATGCCTTTGTCTGTGAGTAAAAAATCAAAATCGGAGATTTGGATGTTCGGTTTAAGGACTTTAATTCCTTTTTCTTTGAGTCTTGAAATGTAGTCGATCACTTGATCGGTGTTGCTCGCTACCGATGACAACAATACCGTCATGAACGCATCAAAATGGTGTGCTTTTAAATACGCCATTTGATAAGCCACCATCGCATAAGCAACGGAGTGGCTGCGGTTAAAGCCATATAGTGCAAACTTCAAAATATAGTCATAAATCTTGTTAGCGAGTGCTTCGGATTTATGGTTTTGAACTGCTTTTTGAATGAATTTAACCCGCTCGTTTTCGAGGATATCTTTGTCTTTTTTAGAGACCCCACGTCTCAATAAATCGGCTTCAGCGAGGGTATAGTTCGCAAACTTCGAAGCGATTTTCATGATTTGTTCTTGATAGATGATGATGCCGTAAGTTGGGGCTAAAATGTCTTTCAGTTCCTCATCGATGTAGTCGAATTTTTGACCTGCACGTCTTTCAATATAAATATCGATATTATCCATCGGGCCGGGTCTAAATAATGCCAGTATCGCAACCAAATCTTCAAATTGATTTGGTTTAAGTTTTGTTAATACACGCTTCATACCAACCGATTCGAGTTGGAATACCCCGACGGTATCGGCTCTAGACAACAAATCAAATGTCTTTTTGTCATTGAGTGGTAAATTGTATAAATCGATTTTAATGTTTTTCTTTTCGATCAAACCGAGGGTTTCTTTGATGATTTGAAGGTTTCTAATCCCTAAAAAATCGATTTTGAGTAAACCCATTTTTTCCAAATCTTCGGCTTCGAGTTGTGACTGGTATAAGTCTGATGACCCGCTTTGAAGCGGAATAATTCTGGATAAATCGACCGAAGATAAAATGATCCCTGCAGCGTGGGTGCCGGTATGTCTCGGTAACCCTTCGATGGATTGTGCAAGTTTTAAAATATCGAGTGTTTTTGGATCGGTAATTTCATACGCTTCCGTGGCGAGTTTCACGATACGGTTGGTATCTGCGACCGATAAACCTTGGGTTCGACAGATGTCTCTAATGGAACTTTTCACTTGGAATGTACCGAAGGTTGTTATAGAAACCACATGATGCTTACCATATTTGGATTGTACATATCGAATGACATCGTCTCTTTTATTGTCAGGGAAGTCCAAATCGATATCCGGCATGCTGATGCGTTCTGGGTTTAAAAACCGTTCAAATAATAGATCGTATTTGATCGGGTCTACATCGGTAATGCCTAAGGCGAATGACACCAAAGACCCTGCAGCAGAACCTCTACCTGGACCCACCATGATACCTTCTTTTTTGGCGTATTTGACAAAATCCCATACCACCAAGAAATAGTTGTTGTAACCCATCTTATCGATAACTGATAACTCATAATTCAAGCGTTCTTTGTATCTTTCCGGATGGTCTAATGCTTGTTTTTTATGTCTTAAAGATAACCCAACTTCACATAAATCTTTGAGATATGCTTTGGATGAGATGCCTTTTTCTAGTGGATTTGGTAATTCAAAAACGGTTTTACTAGGTACGTATTTGACCTTACTAAAGACGTTTTCTAAAGTTGAAAACACAGACTTATACTCACTAAAACTTTGAACCAATTGTTCATAAGTAGGTAGTCCAAAATTGCCTTCATCATAACGAACCCTGTCCTGATTTTCAATTTTGATTAAAGCGTCATATGAGGCTTGATCTTCGATATAATTGGATGCATGCAATGGTAACAAACCAATCCCATAATGGTCTGCCAACTTCGCGATTTTTGGTGCGACTTCAATTTCCATCTTGAGTGTTTGAACCATCAATCCGAGATAAAAATGTTTGAGTAAATACTGATAGGATTCGATGCGTCTTTTGGCTTCAGGGATATCGTTTTTCAAAATGGCTTGATCGATATCTGAAGCATGCCCACTGCTGATGAATACGAGGTCTTCTTGATATTTGATGAGGTCACCCATGTCTACGGTTTTGTTTTTGGATAGTTGGACCAAACTCGATAATATAATGAGGTTTTGATGTCCTTTTTGGGTGGTTGCGTAAGCGTAAATGGTGGTGTTTTGTTCTAAATGGGTAATGGATAATCGGATGCCCAATATCCTTTGGATGTCGGTGGTTGTGGAAAAAAACTTATAGCTGGCGTATAAGTTATTATCATCGGATAAAAAGACCGTATCGTAGCCGCGTTGTTTGATTTCGTCAAACAAGGTTTCTAGTCGTATGGTACTATTCAATAAACTGTATTCACTTTGAAGGCCAATATACCCCTTCATACCATCACATCCTATTTCCTAGTATAACATACTAAAGCTGTCTTTTTTTCCAAAACCAAAGTGAACCTAAAGAAATGGTGATGAGGATGACGAGCCCGGAAATGACATAAATGGCTAGAGATACTTCAGAGGTTTCTTCATGGACGGTGACTTGACGGATGGCGGTTGTGTGATTACCATAGGCATCTATGATGATATAAACGACATCATAAGACCCTTTTTTCATTTCTAAATTGGTGTCATGAACATGGATTTGAATGGTGTCTTCTGTTTCATTATGGATGCCTGTCATCAAGTCATAAGGGTACCCTTTTTTTATGGTCATTGGGTCGAAAGTCACGGATGGTTTGATTTTATCCACCACATATATTCTTACCGATTGAGATGTCTTCAAACCCGATTGATCCTTGAGCTCAAACAATGCTTCATAGAAACCCACGCGATTCAAATCCAAATCGGTGGCAATAGTAACATCATCTATGGATAAAAGACTGTGATTGTCTTTAACTTTTAGAATGAGGGATTTTAAATCCAATGCTTCATAGATATGGACATAAAGTTCATCGGCCTTTAAAAACAATTCTGGCGGAGTTACATCTCTGATTTCGAGTGTCGTATCAAGACGTTGGTGATTACCACTTAAATCATATACTTCAATACCAATGGGATAAATGCCGATGGTATCGTAATCGACCGTTTCATCATGGACTATGCTATGTACAAAAACATCATAATTATCTTTGATTAGGAAAAATTCAACTAAATTAAATGCCTGTCCTGGATTCAATACAATGGGTTTGGTTTGTGTAATCATCGGTGCGTAATAATCTTTTACAATGATGTAGGTCATGACTTTGGCTTCATTGCCGAACTCATCAAAAATGGTATAAAGTACAGGGTAAGCCCCGATTTGATTGAGATTAACCGCATTCGAATCCACTTTAAGGGTGATTTTGTTGGTTATCGTATAATTATCGCTATATTGTAACCCCTGTGTGTAATCCACCGTTTTAGAAAATACGGGCACTTCAAGTGCAGGTATTCGATGAAATGTCGGTGAAATCGTATCCACCACTTGAATCGTGATGGTTTGAGTTGAACTGATTCGATATTTGGGTGAATACACCCTAAAATCAAGTTTATATGTTTTAACGACACTCGTTTGAATGACCGACTGGTATGTGTAGTTCACACCGTTTTTTTCATAGTACATGAGTGGGTCTTCATTTGGCGCATTCAATGTGGCGTAAGGCATATTTAAAAAAGGCTCTAATGGATCACCCAAAGGGATCACCAAGGCTGTGTTGTGCCATGTAAAAAACACGGCGTTTGCTTGAATGGATACCGGTATAAAGAGCCATAAGAGAAAAACCACATAAACTTTCTTCATCGTATTGATCACCACTCGATATATACCGCATATGGTTAAATATAAAAGAAATGGCTAAGTCGATTGTGACCTAGCCATCCATTTTTATAATGCTTTTTCCATTTTTTCTTGTTGTTCTGTTAAGAATTGTCGCTTATATAATTCGAAGTAAGCACCGCGTTTTTCAAGCAATGTGCGGTGGTCACCCTGTTCAATGATTTTGCCACCCGATAGATAAATGATGAGGTCACTTTTGACAATCGTTGATAGTCTGTGCGCAACGATGAAAGAGGTTCTACCTTTTAATAACTTATCGGTGGCTTGTTGAATCACTTGTTCGGATTCAGAGTCGATCGAGGATGTCGCTTCATCCAAAATGAGTAATCTTGGGTCAGCGAGGATGGCTCTAGCAAAACTGATCAATTGTTTTTGACCGGTTGAAAGTTTATTACCACCTTCACCTACTTCACTTTGATAACCTTTATCCATTTGAGAGATGAATTCATCGGCACCAATCGCTTTTGACGCTTCAATGACTTGTTCATCGGTAGCCTCTAATCGACCATAGCGAATATTTTCCATGATGGTTCCTGAGAATAGATGTGGCGTTTGAAGCACATACCCTAAGCGTTTATGTAACCAGTGCATGCTGCGATTTTTATAATTCACACCATCGATGAGGATTTCGCCTTGTTTTGGCTCGTAAAATCTCGATAATAAGTTGATGATGGTGGTTTTACCAGACCCAGTATGTCCTACTAAGGCTACAGAGGTACCACGTTTTACCTTGAGGTTAAAGTTTTGTAAGATGATTTCATTTTCCAAATAATGGAAAGTCACATCTTTAAACTCAACATCGCCTTCAATTGGTTCCCAGTTATCATATTTCGGATGTAACAAGTCACCATATTTCTCAACTACTTCAGGGCTATCCGTAATTTCCGGTTGAGTTTCAATCAATTGAATGACACGTTCAGCACTGGCTTGTGCCTGTTGAAATTGTGCCAAAATACGTGAGATTTGCATGATCGGTTCAAAAAAACGTACAGAATACTCGATGAATGCGTATAAGGTACCGACCGAAATGGCAAACTTCAATACTTCATTCCCACCTTCGATGGATACAAACGCAATCACGATGTATGAAATCAACAACATGATTGGGCTGAATACCGATTGGAAAAATACGGCTTTGACATTCGCTCGTCTGAGTAAACCTGTTTTCGCTTTAAATTCATCATAGTTTTCAGCTTCAATGGCTAAGCTCTTGGTGGTTTTCGCACCCATAAAGGATTCGTTATAAGACGCAGTGACTTGTGAATTGACTTTTCTGGCTTCACGGTAATGAACCAAAATTTTCTTTCTAAAGTACCACGCAACCAGTGCCATCACAGGGATTGCAGCTGTGACAATGAGCGCTAAACGCCATTCCAGTACGAACATGACGATGAGGATGGTTACCATCACGACAAAACTCCATAGCAAGTCAACGACACCCCAAGAGATGACGTTCGCAAGTTTTCGTGAGTCTGATGTCATACGTGCCATGATCCACCCTTGAGGGGTTTTATCAAAATAAGCAAATGGTAAACGTTGTAAAGTCTCGAAAGACTGTTTTCTTAATTCATAATTGACCGCAACTTCAATCTTACCGGCTTGATAAATGAAACCCCAAACCGATAGACCAAAGCCTAACGCCACTAATAAATTCAAAATGATGAATGGAATGAGCGTTGAAAATTCTTTTTCTCTAAAGAATACGTCGATGGCATAGCGGTTAAGAAGCGGTGTGACCGCATCTAACAAGGATAACAATACCACGAACATTATCATTAAAATGACGCTCTTTTTGGATTTGAATACCGTTTCAATGATCTTCTTCCAAGTATTTAAATTGACCTTTTCGGTCTGGAAATCTTGTTCTTCGTAGTTCATGATTTCGCCTCCTCTATTAACTTCATAAATTCGGCTTCTAGTTCACCTTGGATATGCCATAGTTTTTGATATAATCCTGGTTTATCTTTTAATGTGGTGTGTGTACCAATGTCTGAAACTGTGCCGTTTTCTAAAACAATGATCAAATCGGCTTCTTTCGCAGTGGTAATACGGTGTGTGATGATGATGGTGGTCGATGAGGACCCTTTGTCTTTCAACGCACTTCTAATCATCATATCGGTTTCGGTATCGACTGCCGATAAGGAGTCGTCAAATACCAAGATTGGCTTGTCTGCAACCAAAATACGGGCAATTGCAACCCTTTGTTTTTGACCACCCGAGAGTGTCGTACCACGTTCACCAACCACAGTATCATACCCTTTTTCAAAAGTATGGATGTCTTTTTCAATAGCCGCAATTTGTGCTGCTTTATAAACATTACCTTTATCGGTGCTTGGATTAGAAATCGCGATGTTTTCATATACCGTTTTTGAGAATAAGAATGGGTCTTGTAAAACGATCCCCATATGTTTTCTCAAATGGTGTTTTTCAATGTCTTTGATGGATACCCCATCGATGATGATGTCACCTTCTGTGGTCTCTAGCATGCGTGAAAGTAAATTGATGACGGTGGTTTTCCCTGACCCAGTTCTACCGATAATCGCTACCGTTTGTCCTGGTCGAACATGGAAGCTCACCCCATTCAATAAATTGTTTTTACCATCAGCAAATTTGAAATAAACATCTCTAAATTCGATGTCACCCTTAATTTCAGGGGTCAACGTACCATTGATGTTGAATTCGCTTGGTTTTTCTAGAAGCTCATAAATTCTTTGGGTCGCAACCAATGCACGACCAAAGTCACCAATCATTCTACCTAAGCCACGAATTGGCCAAATGAGCATCCCTAAAAGCATGAGTACTGCGATGATTTGCCCACCGGTGATGACGATGTTTTCTCTTACAAAGATGACCCCAATGATGATGGTCACCAAGTATTGTGTAATCGCAATCGTATCTGAAAATCCCCAATACCTGGACGAAATGGTTTGGAAATGTAAGAATTGATCGCTGTATTTTTTGTTTTCCTTTTCGAGTTTTTCAATCTCGAATGCCTCGTTTGCAAAAGCTCTAACGATTCGTGCACCGCTTAGGTTTTCTTGAATCACGGTCATCATTTTCGCTTCAGATTCTTCAATCACTTTAAAGGATTTATCGACTTTTTTAAAGTACCAAATCGATGTCGCAGCAGATATCGGTACCATCCCTAACGCGATGAGCACCATGGTTGGGCTGATGGCGTAGATTTGGATTGCTCCAAATGTAATGGTTGCCATCAGTCTAAAGAACTCAGGTAATCGGTTCGCTAGGAAATTACTCATGGCTTCGATATCGGAAGTGACTCTTTGAACGAGGTCACCAGTATCTGCATTATTGTGAAAACTATAATCTAAAGATTGAATATGACTGTATAATCGGTCTCTAAGACGCTTAGAAACACCCTCTGAGAATCGCCCTTGGGCATATTCTTCGACGAATAACATGGTAAATCGCATTGCTTGATAAAATACCATGGTAATCGAAACAATCATGATGATTTGAATGATGTCGCTACCTTGTTCAAAAACATCGGTAACAAATTTAGGAAAGTTTGCAGTAGAGGTGCCCACATCCAATAAATCGATGATGTATTGAGTGAATAGCGGTACGTAGGAATAGGTAAAACGATTAAACATCACAACAAGAATGATGAGTGCTAAAAGGAAATAAAGTCCTTTAGCGGTTTTTATTAATTTTATTAATCGCATATAATGCCCTCCTTCCGTCCAATTATTAAGTATACTTAATGTATTGAAGTATGTCAACGCTTCCGGGCATTTTTTCGCTATTTATCGGCTTTTTCTAAAATATTTCTAAGTTTTTCCGAATATCATTCAATCGCTTAACAACCATCTGCATGATTGTTGTACATTCCTTATAACGATGGACTGACATCAGCCATTCAATATAATACTCAAAAGCAATCTCAATGACTGCAGTGTTATAAAAGAACTTGCCTTTCACACCTAAAACTGACTTGAGGTATTGTCCTGGGTCTTTTGTAATATAAATGGCCTTCATATAATTTTTGTAAAACTGTTCAATGGGTGAATCGTATGCATGATCGCATAATTGATTTGCCCAATGCTCTGCTTTATGTGGTTGATTGGTTACATGGTGATACAAAGTTTGGATTAAACTAAAGGCAGGATTTTCACCGACTTTTTCTAGTTCTTGTTTAAGTTTACTGTTTTTCTCATTTAAGAATACATGTAACAAGTGTGCTTTTTTGTGCTCGGTATGATCATCAAAACTGAGGAGTTTTTTGAAAAATGATTCATCTTTTATATATGCACAATATTTTATGTATTCCATTCTTTTTTCAGTAGATTTTCCATAAAGGTTATACATAATATACATTTCTTGTAGATAATTGAATAGTTGTGTGACATAATGTTCATTTTTCGAACATAAAGATACCTTAAAGAGCAATTCATGTAACCATAAATTGACTTTTTCATGAACGAACTCTTTATTTAGAACAATTTCAAGGAGCTCAGAAGCTTTAAAATACTCATCAATTTGTATATAGTATTCAGCAACAATTAGTAAGAATATCGCAACTTCGATGGGTTTCATATTGTCCATCGCTGTAATCAACATGGTAATATTTTGTTCAGACTGACCATAATAACCTTTTTTCACATTTACAGCCAGATCAATGATTTTACTTTGAAAATCATCGCGGTTTTCTGTGACTGGTTTGAAAGACATATTCGGATTGGCTAAATCCAACTCATAGTCGAGTAAGTCTTCATACCACTTGCTCATATCCCGATTAATTTGAAATACTTCTTCTTTAATTTCTAAATCTTCTAGAATCCCTTTAATGTGATCTAAGTTAGCTTTGATTTGATCGTTTTCAATCTTGCTTATAAACGATAATGAAACGTCTGCTTTTTCCGAAACTTCTCTTAAAGTCTTATTTTGTTCCTTTCGCTTCATTTTGATGGTAGCCCCAATTTTGATGTTGGGTTCTTCGTCTTTGAAAAGCTTTTTGTTGGCCTTCTCGACCAGTTTTGAGTGATTAATACAAATTCAGTCCTTTCTATTTTATAATTTTTCCAAAATCCATATTATCACAAAATGAAAGGAATAAGAAATATTTTTTTGACAAAAAAAAGTAATTTCTAAAACGAAATCACTTTTGCTTATCTTTGTATTTGCATTCATCAAATAATGGACATGTTTTACACTTAGGATTTTTAGCCAAACAATGATATCTACCAAAAAATATCATTTGATGGTGAACCTTCAACCAATGTTCTCTTGGAATTTTTCGGTTGAGTTTTTTTTCAATTTCCAACACAGAGTCATTTGCTTTTGCCAATCCAAGACGTACGGATATTCTAGCGACATGTGTATCCACAGCTAGTGCTGGTATACCAAATGCATTGGATATAACCACGTTGGTTGTTTTTCTACCCACACCTGGTAATGCTTCGAGTTGGTCTCGCTCCTGAGGCACTTGGCCACCATACTTCTCGACCAATACTTGACTCAAAGCTATGATGTTCTTTGCCTTGTTATGATAAAGACCAATGGTTTTGATGATTGACTCAACATCTGATAATTGAGCTTGCGCCAATGCCTCTGGGTTTGGATATGTGACGAATAGTTTCTCAGTGACTTTATTGACAGCCTTGTCGGTTGTTTGTGCAGAGAGTACGACTGCAATCAATAATTCAAATGGGTTTTGATAATTCAACTCAGCTCGAGCATCCGGAAACATTTGATTCAGTGTAGCCAAGAAATGATCTATGTTCACTTGATACCTCTAATCAATTTATCAATGGCCGCTTTTTTCTTGTCATCAAGTTCGGTTGGCATGAGGTCATCACTTCTCAAAACACGGTCAATATAGGAGACAGTTTTACGATGATGATTCAAAGTAACTTGGATTGCACCCTCAATTTGAGCTTTAGTGAAGCTTTCAGTGAACCACTCCTTGACCATCTCTAAATCAAAAGCGGATAATGTACGACCAAATGCTTTCTCAATCGCTTGGATAACATAAACTATATCACTTTCACTTTTTGACTCTTTTTGTTGTTTGATTTCTGCTTCAAAAATAGATTTAATCTTATCAAAAAGCGGTTCAAGCGTAAATACTTCTTTTTCTTTTCCATCAGATTTTAATTCAAGTTCGGTGTTGAGATACCCGCGTTTAACGAGGTCAGTGAATAAGTCACCTGTTCTTGAAACTGGGTGATTGATTGTTTTTGATAATGCTGTGATCGATACTGTATTTTTTTTCTTCTCGAGTAAGGTTGCTAATGCGGACAATAAAATAACCTCTTCAGCCTGTAAGCCGAGACGCTGTTGTTCTTTAAGTAATAGTTTGTGGATGTTGAGATAACCATCTTCGATCAATTTACGAAACATAGTTTACTCCTTCGCGAGAATATTGAGTGCTTCCCGCGCAGCATTTTGTTCAGCTTCTTTTTTGGTTCGACCAACACCGACCCCTAAAGTGATTTCATCCATTCTTACGGACACGGTGAACACACGATCATGGGAAGGGCCACTTTGGTTTTCCATATGGTAAGCAATGTTTCTACGGTCAGTCTGTACCAATTCTTGAAGTGTTGATTTGTAGTCCTTAATGTACACCTCATCTAAGTAAGGAATCACGACACGATAGAATAAATCTTTTGCAATTTCAAAACCTTGGTCCAAAAATACAGCACCAAAAACAGCTTCAAAAGCATCTGCAATAATAGATGGATTCAATCGACCGTTGGACAATTCTCCACCTTTACCTAAATGCAATTCTTGAGCTAAATTGATTTTCTTTGCGTAATGATTGAGTGCTTCTTCACACACCAGTTGGGCACGTTTTTTAGACATCTCGCCTTCTGATGGGATACCTTTATGGAAAAGATAATCACCCATTAAAAGACCGATAACGGCATCGCCTAAAAACTCTAGGCGTTCGTTATCTGGACTATTGTGCTCGTTTGCATATGACGCATGCGTGAGTGCTTGCGTCAGCAATTGTTTGTTGTTTAACTCGATACCGAGTTTATGTTCTAATGTACTAATTGGAATCACTGCTTTCTTCAATAATGATGTCTTTAAGTGCAATCTCTACTTTCTCAACAACTTTGTTGGAAACGAATTGTCTTGCTTGTCTAATCGCGTTCATAAATGCATGAGCATTGCTTGATCCATGGGCTTTAATCACAGGTGCTTTAATACCAAAAATCATGGCTCCACCGATTTCTGAAGCATCCATACGCTTTTGGAAACGCTTAAGGTTTTTCTTCATAAATAGATAGCCGATTTTACCCATAAGACTGGATTTGATTTCTTCTTTGAGCATGTTACCCATGCCTTTTGCTGTACCTTCCATGGTCTTCATCAACACATTCCCGGTATAGCCATCGGTAAGTACGATGTTCGCTTCAGTCGTTAGTATTTCTTTACCTTCAATGTTACCAAGGAAGTTAATTTGTGGATTTTCTTTTAAGAGTTTAAAGGTTTCTTTTTCTAAATCACGGCCTTTGCCTTCTTCAGTACCGATATTCATGAGTGCAACACTTGGGTTTTCAACACCTAAATATTCTCTAGAGACAACAGTAGCATAAAGGGCAAGTTCAAGCATGTGTTCAGCTCTTAATTCAATATTGGCACCCACATCAAGTAAGATTCTACCTTTTTGATCCACCGATGGGATGATTGGTGCTAAGGCAACTCGATGCATTTTTTCCATGCGTTTAATGACCAAATGTGCGCCTACGATCAATGCTTGAGTTGGGCCTGCAGAAACAACAGCACTTGTTTCACCGCTTTTCGCAGAATAGAGCGCTTTTACCATAGATGAATCACGATTGTTTCGAATCGCCTTCACAGGGTCTTTTTCCCCCATAGAAATGACTTCTGTGGTATTTACAACAGTCACTCGTTCAGTATGTTTTAATAAAGATTTGATTTCGGTTTCATTGCCAAATAAAACCAGTTCAATGTCTGGATATGCATCTAATGCTAAATCGCATCCTTTGACAATTTCTACTGGGGCATTGTCTCCACCCATCGCATCAATGGCTATTTTAATCATGAGTAAACCTCCCATTTTATCTAATTATAGCATTTACCCTCTTTTTATAAAAGAGATTGTTTCTATGTTCAAATCAATTTAATCTAATTTGAATAGCTTTCTGAATGTTTGATTAACACGTTCGTTTTTTAAAATCCAAAGTGCAGCTTCTTTTACTTTTAAAAATAAATCAAAGTCAGTACCGATATCTGCATAAGCGAATTTGATCAAACCACTTTGTCTGACACCTAAGAATTCACCTGGTCCACGTTTAGACAAGTCATACTCTGATAATAAGAACCCATCGTTTGTTTTAGAGAAGAACGATAGTCTTTCAATATCGGATTCATCGGATATAACGTAACAATGGCTTTGAAGGTCACTACGACCCACACGACCACGCAACTGGTGTAATTGACTCAATCCAAAATACTCGCCATCAAATATAACCATCATAGTTGCAAACGGCATGTCGATCCCCACTTCAACAACGGTTGTCGATACCAGGATAGCCCCTTTTGAATTATAGAATTGTTGTATGACATCATTTTTTTCTTGAGCTGATAATTTCCCATGGAGCATGAAGACATCGTAATGCGCAAACGTTGCTTGTACACGTTCGTATAAACCAATGACATTTTCACCACGTTCTAATGAATCAATCGAAGGGGCAATAAAGAATGCTTGATGTCCCAAATCGAGTTCCTTTTTAACGTGTTCAAATACAGCATGTTCTTGAGATTTTTGGAAGTATCTGGTTTGAATTTCTTTTCTTCCCATTGGTTTTTCTTTGATGATTGAAACTTCCATATCACCAAACAAGACGATGGCTAATGTTCTAGGAATTGGCGTGGCTGTCAAATAAACCGTATCAGCAATGCCTTTATTTTTAAGAGATTCTCTGGTTTCAACACCAAATCGATGTTGTTCGTCAATGATGACAAAACCAAGGTCGTGGAACAGGACATCATCCGTCACAAGTGCATGTGTACCAATGACTAAATCGATATCACCACGGAGAATTTGAGCTTTCAAATAGGCTTTATTTTTAGTGGACCCCGTCAATAACGCTACATTCAAATCTTTAAACATGGTTTTGAAGTATTGATAGTGTTGTTCAGCCAAGATTTCTGTAGGGGCCATTAATGCGCTTTGATAACCGGCTGTTTTCGCCCCCATGATTCCAATCGCAACGACAATCGTCTTACCAGACCCCACATCACCTTGAATCAAACGCTTGGTTGGGTAAGGTTTTTTGAAGTCTCTAAAAATATCGTTTACAGCATCTTTTTGATCTTGTGTCAAAACATATGGTATGGTTTCGATGAACGATTTAACTTTGTCTAACTGATATTGCTTGATTGGTTTGGAGTCATTTTCCAACAAAAGTTTTTGTGACATCATTTTGTATTGGAAAATCAATGCTTCTTCATACTTTAATCGGTAGTACGCTTGTCTTATATCTTCATCAGAAGATGGTTGATGAATTTTTTGAATGAGTTGTGTTCTAGATAAGAGACCTTCATCTTGAATTAGTTTGAGTGGTAGTGTCTCATAAATTTCTACCAAGCCTTGATCAAGAATGTTTTTAACAATTTTAGAAATCACTGAATCATAGATGGGTTCTAGATTATAGATTGGTTTAAAAGAACTGGCTAATGGCTTCAATAAAATGGCACTAGCGGTTATCAATTTTTTCTTTTTTTCAAACCGACCTTTAACCGTAATGGAGAGGTTTTCAGTTAATGCTTCCTTTAAATATTCTCGCCTAAAGGCAACCACCTTAACTTTTTCATTATCAACAAGGATGTTGAAATGCAATGATTTTAAGTTCCCTCGATGATTTACAATCTTCGGTATATCGATCACAAGCCCCGTGACTGTCACCTCTGTTTTATCAACTGCTAACAGCAAAGAATCCTCTTCAAAGGATTGATATTTAACCGGGTAACGCATCAGCAAATCGTATGCTGTATGGATGCCATGTGCATGAAGTTGTAGTTCGAGTGTTTTACCAACACCTTTTACATCGATGATTCTCGTCAATGTTGCCACCTATATTCTTATGAATATAATAATTCATACCACTTTCATTATAACAAAAAAGGGATTACTCCCTTGATTTTTTTTGAAGATACAAATCAGCGAGTGCTATAGCAATCGCATTCTCAATGACGACCACTGCACGTCTTGCAATACAGGCATCGTGTCTACCTTCGATTTGTAACGATTGTATAGCGTTTGTTTCAAAGTCAAATGTATCTTGTTTTAAGAATATACTGGATGCTGGTTTAACGAATACACGTACCACCAATTCGTTACCATTGGTGATGCCACCGTTCAATCCACCATTATGGTTAGTTTCAGTTCTACCTGACGCATCTACAATAGGGTCATTAAACTGCGAACCTTTCAATTCGATACCTTTGAAACCGATGCCAAATTCTATACCTTTAATGGCTGGTACAGAAAATACCATATGAGCAATCTTACTTTCGACGGAATCAAAGAATGGTTCACCAATCCCTACTTCAAGATTACTTACTTTAACTTCGACGATGCCACCAACGGAATCAAAGCTTTCAGATATACCTTTTAGATAGTCATCTAGTCCATTCATGTCCGTCAGATAACCGACACGTACAAGTTTCGATTCAAACTGAGCTTTGAGTAACATTTTAGCAAATGAACCCGCAGCTACAATACCTGTAGTTAATCTGCCTGAAAAATGTCCTCCACCACGTTGATCAGCAAAACCTTTATACTTCACAAAACTTGTGAAATCAGCGTGGCCTGGTCTCGGTTGTTTTAATAGGTTATTATAATCTTCACTTCTTGTATTGGTATTCTCAAACATGACGTGAATAGGTGCACCTGTGGTGTAACCACGATAAACGCCTGAGATGATTTTCGGTTCATCCGCTTCAATGCGTTTGGTTGTGCCAACAGCACCTGCTTTTCGACGATTTAAATCCGCTAACAATAAACTTTCATCCACTAGAACACCTGGTGTCATACCATCAATAATAATTCCGACGGCTTTACCATGGGATTCTCCATAAATATTTACAGTGAATAAGGTGCCAAAATGGTTCATGAATGCATCTCCTCTACCAGCGCATCAAATGCTTCTTTCGATTCATCAATCATTCGATCCAACCAAATGGATTGAGATTTCATGGCTTGACCCACGAGCATCATTGCACCACCTATACCAAAACTAGCCGTTTTCATAAACATGGTTTCTTTTGGGTTATAGATCAAGTCAATCGCAACCACTGTTTTTTGTGCAATCGATTTTGATACAGGCATTTGATCACCTCTTGGTGAAGTTCCAATAGGTGTAGTATTAACCATAATATCAATTTTAGGAACAATATCAAGAACTTCATAGCCAGCAACCAATTGAAACTGATCTTTGATTTTTTCTTTATCACGTGACACTACAACCACTTTAGCCCCCATGGACTTAAGCGCATAGTGTACGGCTTTCGCTGCACCACCTGAACCTAGTATGTAAGACACCATACCTTTAGGATTCACATGGTATAAATTCATTAGTTTGATAAACCCATAATAATCTGTGTTGTCACCAACCAACTCATTATCTACCATGTAGAGGGTATTGACAGCACCAATCTCTTTGGCTGTGTCAGTAAGACGATCACAGTAACGCATCACCGATTCTTTGTAAGGAATGGTAACATTTAATCCTTTGAGTGACCCTTGTCTCAGTAAGTTGAGTCTCGCAACAACATCGAGTTCAGTATCACAGTCGAAAATATCATAGACCAATCGATAGCCATTCATACGTGCTATACCCTCATGGATTCTTTTAGATAATGAATAACTGATATTTCTACCGATGAGTCCAAATCTATTCATAGTGATCCTCCTGATAAGTTCTAGATATCTTTAGAATAGATTTTAAGAATTGCTCGTAATATGTTTGCAGTTCTGGTGTGTTAAATCTAGCTACATTTTTCTCAATCATCTTTGTCTCTCTCGTTTCATCAAGAACAGGGAGATGATTTTCCTTTTTATAGTCTAGTACATCACCAACAGCAATCATACGTGCTTTGAATAGATCAGCCATTTGTTGGTCGATCTCGTCAATGAGCATACGCGCTTGTTGTAATTTATTCATAAGATATTTCTCCTTTCAGTTTAACATAATCTTCAAAGAAAGTGGGATAGGATTTTTTAATTGCTTCAGCACCAATAATTCGAATTGGTCCATCTGTTTTGATTGCTGCAATAGCTAAAGCCATGACTATTCGATGATCATTCCATGAATATAAGTTCATATTTGATTTGAAGTTTTTGACACCTTGAATAATCATGCCATCCTTAGTCTCACTAATCTTTGCACCGAGTTTGTTTAGCTCGGTTGTTATGGCTGTAATACGGTCGGATTCTTTAATTCTTAGTCTTGAAGCGTTGATAATGCGACTTTCACCATCCGATAAAGCGCATAGCACGGCCATTATCGGCCCTATGTCAGGGCACTGAGATAAGTCAATCACTCTACCATATGTTTGGCTTGATTTTGGCTCTATTGTGCCATTATCGTATTTTATCGTTCCGCCCATCATTTTTACGATTTCGAGAATTTTTTCGTCTGCTTGATGGGTGTTTTGCTCTATTTTCGATAGGCTCAATTTTGCACCTAAAATTCCTGCAATAATGTGGAAGGCAGCCTGCGAAAAGTCACCTGAAACTTCAAACGTTTTTTCGCAATATTTCTGATTTCCTCTAATAAAATAGCCATTATGAATCTGCTCTATTTCTACACCGAAATGACGCTGTATTGATATCGTCATATCGACATAATCCTTTGATTCGAGTGGTGTTTCTAAAATCAGTTTTGAGTCACTTTTAAGTAGGGGTAAAGCGTATAGTAGACCGGTCACAAAT
>JAEZHT010000010.1 GCA_023436805.1 Bacillota bacterium | reverse complement strand
CTGAATGGCCATTTGATCAACCATATTATATGATTGTTAACCTTGCTGTGGGTGGTTGGTACGCTGGTGAAGTGGTCGATAAAGATTTGCCTTTCCACTTTGAAGTTGCGTTCATTCGTCATTTCGAGCTTATAGAAGCATAAAAGCCGTTACTTAACGGCTTTTCTTTTTTTAATCCATTCCAATCGTTCTTTCAATGCTTTTTCGTAGGTTGAATCGTCTTTAGGTTCATAGTAATGTTTGTCTTTTAAATTGTCTGGTAAATAGGTTTGATCGACGATGGCATAAGGGTAGTTGTGCGGATATTTGTATAACGAGGCATCGCCCTTGATCTCACTGTTGATGATGTGTTTTGGAATGGGTCCTGAGGCACCACTTTGAAAGTCTTCAATGGCGCGGTCAAGGGCACCTTGTGCCGTATTCGACTTCGGTGAAAGTGCACAATCGATGACTGCAACCGATAGTGGGATGCGCGCTTCTGGTAACCCCAATTTAATCGCAGCGTCACAGGCTGCCATGACTTTTGGACCGATTTGTGGGTTGGCTAAGCCAATATCTTCATAGGCGATGACCATCAGGCGGCGGGTTAAGGATACCAAATCTTGCATGACAATGAGTCTAGCCAAGTAGTGTAAACTCGCATCCACATCAGACCCACGTATCGACTTTTGAAAGGCACTGAGGACTTCGTAATAATTATCTTGGTCGCCATCAAGCTGTAAGACAGGTTTTCCGATGGCTAGTTTCGCAATCTTAGGTGTGATGACGTCATACTGGGTAAGCAGCAGAGTCGCTTCAAGCATGTTCAACGCGGTTCTGATTTCACCACCAGCACTTTGAGCGATGTAAGCCAAAGTGTCTTTGGTGAGTGTCAAATGGGTATCGACCTCATCCGATTTGAGTGCGTGTTCCAAGACTTGAATGATGTCTTGTTCCGTGATGTCATTGAGCTGATAGATGTGACAACGTGAACGGATCGCTGGATTGACCGTAATGTATGGATTATTGGTCGTTAAACCAATGATCGTGACTTTACCTTCTTCGACATAAGGCAATAAATAGTCTTGAATGTCGGTTTTCATTCGGTGAATTTCATCGATGATCAATAGCACATCGTGGTAAGCTGTCATATCGATGATTTCTTTCAATCGTTGTTTAGAATCGGTTGCTGCTGAAAAACCATAAGCCTCCATTTGAGCTTTTTTCGCTACCAAGGATGCAATCGTGGTTTTACCCGTACCTGGGTTTCCATACAAGATGAAAGAGATGAGTTTATTTTGATCAATCATGTGGGTGATGATTCCATCTTTACCAATCAAATGGTCTTGACCTACAACGTCTTCAAACTGGGTTGGACGTAGTCTGTGTGCCAGTGGCTTCATATTATCAACTCCTTAATCATTTATGATTATAGCACATTATGCTTGCAAGAAGGCGATAAACAAGGCTAAAATAGAAGCATCAAGAAAGGATGTGTTCCTATGTTAAGGTATTTTGAGACCATCATTGAATCATTAAGGGGCAAACAAAACCCGATGGTGGACAAAACAGAGGGTATTTTTTATTTATTCAGCAAAGAAGAAGGCATCGTTTCTGGTTTGGATGAAATTCAAACACTATTGAACTTGTATGACATCGATATTATCTATCGAAAACATAAAAACAATGGACAAGCGATCAAACGTGGCGAAATTTTGTGTTCGATGCAAGGAGAAAAAGACGCGATTTATTTGATCTTACCCACGCTCACTTATGTGGTTGGAAAAATGATGGGGTTGGCCAGCTTGGTTCGCCTGTATCAATCCAAATTACAAAACGCTTCAGTCATCGATTTGGGTGAATTTTCAACCTATGAAGCCAACCTAGCTTCTAAGGCGATGAAAGATGGCGGCGCAGTCAACTTAGATCTGTTTAAGATTGATGAAATCATGGTTGACCTGTATGGCAGTCGCTTGATTGCGATTGAAAAAGCCAAACAAATTCAACTAAAACCGGTGATGGTTGAAATCACCGATATCCAACAATTTTATGAAATTGAATCATCCAATGTGGATTACATCTGCTTGAAGTATTTTAATGATGAAGCGATTCGCCGTGTTATTTTGGATAACCGTGGTAAGAAGCGATTAATCATTGGTGGGTTGATTTTACCACAACGTTTAGATGTGATTGGTTCTTATCAATTTGACCATTTGCATACGACCTTGTTCACAAACGCAGCAAGAATCTATGATGTTGGCGTGAAAGTTGGCATTTAGTCTAGTAAAAACCATGTTTTTATAGTAAAATAATGATGTTACACGGAGGAATTGTATGAACTTAAAAGATTACATCGCATCGATTGAAAATTTTCCAAAAGAAGGTATTTTGTTTAGAGATATTACCCCGCTGATGCTGAATGGCGAAGCGTATAAATATGCCTGCGACCAAATGGTTGATTTTGCTAAAAAAGTAGGTGCAACCGTTATCGTGGGTCCTGAAGCCCGTGGCTTTATTTTTGGTTGTCCTGTCGCTTATGCCCTCAACTTGGGGTTCGCTCCTGTGAGAAAACCAGGCAAATTACCAAGAGAAACCGTGACTGTGAAGTACGATTTAGAGTACGGTTCGAATGAATTATCGTTACATGCCGACGCGGTTAAAAAAGGCGATAGAGTCCTCATTGTAGATGATTTACTCGCTACAGGTGGTACAGTTGACGCCACCGTCCAACTCGTTGAAAAATTGGGTGGCATCGTTGTAGGTGCAGCATTTTTCATTGAATTAGAAGCATTACAAGGCAGAGAAAGATTGGCTAAATATCCGATTTTCGCATCATTGAAATACTAGGGTGATAGATTGGAAACGTTGATGACATTCGACAAATTAATCGAAAATGTCAAGACTTACATCCGACGAGAGAGTGACTTGGCTAGACTTGAGGCGGCATATCAAATGTCGTCTTTTAAACATGCCAGTCAAACCCGTAAAAGTGGTGCACCTTACATCACACACCCACTCGCGGTAGCTTATATCTTAAGTGAATTATCTGCTGGTCCAAACACACTGATTGCGGCTTTATTACACGATACTTTAGAAGATACACAAACGACTTACGATGAAATCAAAACCCAATTTGGCGATGAAGTTGCACAATTGGTCGATGGTGTAA
>JAEZHT010000078.1 GCA_023436805.1 Bacillota bacterium | reverse complement strand
GCTTTACTACTTCGAATCGTTCTTTATCTGTATAAAATTTTCCCATTGTTTTTATCTCTCCCTTTGATGTCCTTAGTGTACAAAAAAACACCCAAAATCTACAGGGTGTTAATTTTTGACGTTTACTCTTGATTTTAAAAATCATAACGTTCTACTATTAAAGCCCTGTAAAAAGAAAAAAGTCCATCTCAAGATTGAGACAGACTATCACTTATAAAATTGGTGACCCGTACGGGATTCGAACCCGTGAATGCATGCGTGAAAGGCATGTGAGTTAACCGTTTCTCCAACGGGCCAAGCTTAAAACATAATAAAAGCGCACAGTGGCGGAGCAGGAGGGATTTGAACCCTCGCACGAGTTTTGGCCCGTCTACACCCTTAGCAGGGGCGCCTCTTCAGCCTCTTGAGTACTACTCCAGAATGCGCTATTATATGATAACCTATTTTAGGCGTAGTGTCAACCAAAAACAAGAAAGTTTTTAATCTTTGATAAGCCCCAGTAAAAATAAAAAAAGCACTGGAGAGGTGTGCTTTTCTTATATTGTTTATTTATCGAGGTTCAATCATGGAGAGAGAGACTTTACCTCGTTTTTCATCTACACTTAATACCCATACTTTAACTATATCTCCAACGGCGACCACATCTTTAGGATGTTTGACAAAGCCTTTGGATAGTTTCGAAATATGGACCAAACCATCTTCTTTTAAACCACAATCTACGAACGCACCGAAATCAACTACGTTTCTTACGGTACCTTCTAACATCATACCTGGTTTTAAGTCTTCGAGATGGAGAATATCGTTTCTTAAAACAGGCGCGTCAAACTGGTCTCTTGGGTCTCTTTGAGGGGCAATAAATGCATCTAATATGTCGTTTAAGGTGTATTTATCCACAGAGAGTTCTTGTTGTAAAGCTGCTCTGTTGATTTGATCGATGACTTTTTTCAATTCAGGTTTACCAAATTGATCAGGTGTTATCTGATATTTTTTCATGATCTGTTTTGCTGTGGCGTACGATTCAGGGTGAATCGCTGTCATATCGAGTGCTTCATCGCCACCTACAATGCGTAAGAACCCCACCGACTGTTCAAACGCTTTGTCCCCTAATCGAGGGACTTTTTTAATGTCTTGGCGTGATTTGAACGCGCCAAATTGGTCACGGTGCTTCACGATATTCTCGGAGACCGTTTTATTTAATCCAGATACATAGGTAAGTAAGGATTTGGAAGCCGTGTTGACGTTGACACCAACTTGGTTTACTGCGTTACTTACGATAAAATCTAGGGATTCGGATAGTTTCTTTTGTGATACGTCGTGTTGATATTGACCAACACCAATCGATTTTGGATCGATTTTAACCAGCTCGGATAGTGGGTCTTGGAGACGTCTCGCAATCGATGCTGCTGAACGTTCTTCAACCGAGTAATCCGGGAATTCTTCTCTCGCTAACTCTGAGGCAGAGTATACTGATGCGCCTGCTTCTGAAACAATGACGTACTTCGTTTTGAGGTCATATTTCTTGAGGAGCTCTGCAATGAAGGCTTCTGTTTCACGAGAGGCTGTTCCATTACCAATGGCGATGATATCGACATTGTGTTTCGCAATGAATTGACGAATAATCTTTTCAGATAAAGTGACACGATCTTCGATGTGTTCTTCACCTTTATACTTTTCATGCGGGTAGATGACACCTTTTTGTAAGACGGTACCTTGTTCGTTTACAACACAAAGTTTGCAACCGGTGCGGTAAGCTGGGTCAACACCTAGAACAACTTTATCTTTCATCGGGCGTTGTAACAAGAGGTTTCTTAAGTTCATAGCGAACACTTCGATGGCTTGGTCTTCAGCTTTTGAAGTCAAGTCAGCGCGAATTTCACGCTCTAAACTTGGATAGATCAAACGCTTTAAAGCGTCTTCAATCGCGGCCTCTACGATAGGCACTACCGGTGAATTAGGATTGGTTAAAATTTTTGAGCCGAGATATTTTAACATCGCCGGGGTGTTACTGTCAATAGAAATCGAAATAATTTTTTCATCTTCTGCACGGTTCATTGCTAAGATGCGATGCGGTGCTACTTTAGATACTTTTTCAACATGGTCGTAATACATTTCATACACATGTTTTTCATCGAGTTGTTCGCCGTTTTTCTTCACTTTAGACGTGATTAAACCGTCGACTTCCATCTCAACACGGAGTGCTTTACGATAATCTGCGTTATCGCTCACTTGTTCTGCAATGATGTATTTTGCACCTGTAATGGCGTCCTCAGCTGTTGCTACTTGTTCATTGATGAACTTTTTCGCTTCAGCTTCAATGTCAATTTGATTTGGGAAGCTTAAAAACAATTTAGCCAACGGTTCTAAGCCCATCGCGATGGCTTCGGTTGCTTTGGTTTTTTTCTTTTCCTTATATGGTCGATATAAATCTTCAACTTCAACCAATTTGGTCGATTTTAAGATGTTATTGCGTAATTCATCGGTCATCATGCCTTTTTCTTCAATCAAGCGGATGACGTCTTCTTTTCGTTTTAATAAATTTACCCCATATTCCCATGATTTATGAATCTCGTTGATTTGTTCTTCATCGAGACCACCAGTCACTTCTTTACGATATCTCGCTATGAATGGGATGGTATTGCCTTCATCGAGCAAGCTCAATACGGCTTCGATTTGTTTGTCTTTAATACTGAGGGTATTCGCGATTTCTTTGATTAATAATTGATCCATATATATTCCACCTTTTTTTCGGACAAAAAGGGCTTAATGGCCCTTTTAATTTCTAATTGAGTTCAGTGTTGATAAAATCGATGTAGGACTTGTAATAATGGCGTTTTCAGTTGCTAAAGCGTCACCTTGAATGTGAATTAAGGCTGGTCTATTTGGTAATAATAGCCCAGTAATGTAGCTTGTAATATCCATATTATCTTTATCGTTATAATTCATGACGAAGAAGGAATAGTTTTGGCTACCTGCAGCTTCTGCGGCTGCGATGACGGCACTTTCTAAATCTTCACAAACGGTGCATTCTTCAAAATTACCATTGTAAATATACACATAAACATCGTATTTGACGTCTTCTAATGCATCTTCTTCATTGTCATTTAATAACCATTTATATTCATCTAGAACGATGTGATCAAGCGTTTCAAAACGATCATAATTTGGTTCTTTGTCTTTAAATACGTAGGTATCCAATACCCAATAAGTGAGTGCCCCTACCCCAATCAATAAAATGCCTAGGACGGTATATAGCATCACTTTGCTAGAAGTCTTGCTTGGTTGAACTGCTTTTTTGTTGTTTTGTTTGCTAACAGGTTTCTTTGTATTTGTAACGCGTGGCATGTTAATCTCTCCTCATTCCTATGATATTATACAAAAAATACGATGTTCTTACAAGTTGAATGGAGAATATGGTAATTATTCTTTTTTTTCAAGTAAGACAATCGCGATGGCGTAATTTTCGGTATGTGAAATGCTGATTTCACTTTGATAGCCTTCGCTGTTTGGGAATGAAGCGATATACGGTGCCCCATCTCCATCGTTCAATATCGTGATATCTTTAAAATTTAGTGTTCGATCGCCGCGTTTCAACGCTTTAAATAAGGCTTCTTTCGCTGCGAATCTCCCCGCTAAAAAGGTGAACTTACGGGATTCATTCTGAATGTCTTCGAAAAATTGACGTTCGCTTTTAGAAAGGACCCTTTCAACAAAAGCGGTGCTGTTGAGAGCTCGAATGCGGCTGATTTCAACCAAGTCGATACCTGTGGTCATCATTTTTTACCCTCCCGAATGAATTCTGCGAGTGCTTTAATTTTTAATAACCGGTGATTCATTCCAGATTTAGAAATCTTTTGACCCGTTTCTTCTTGATATTTTTCAATCAGTTCATTGAGGGAAGCTTCTGGGTGGGCTTCTCTTAAGCGAATCGTATCCTTGAGTTTCGTATCGATCGTTCCAAAGGCCTTATTGGCTTTGATGAGTTCGATGTCTTCGAGTTGCTCATTGGCCGCTTCAATGGTTTTCTTTTCATTGGCGATTTCGATGTTGATTAATCGGTTGATCGAATTGTTGAAATCCCGTTTGATGCGTTCATCTTCGAACTTAAACACCGCTTCTACCGCACCAATCGCACTTAAGAATGCACTGATGGCTTCCGATTCTTTCAAATATACAATCAAACCTTGTCTGCGTTTGGTGATTTTCGCATTCAAATCGAAGTGATTCATCAAGCGTTGAATGAATATCGCGTCTGTTTTATTCATGACAAACAACTCCAAGTGATATGTTGGTTTGATGGGGTCATTCACAGAACCTGAAGCGAGAAATGCGCCTCTCAAATAAGCTCTTTTCTCTTCATCGGTTTCGGTTAAAAATTCGTATTCAAGGCTATTTTGATCGACCATGGAATGTTCATCCATGATTTTATTCACATGGGATTTGACCAAAACTAAATACCCACTCTTTTTCTTTAGACGCATCTCTTTTTTGGAGATGATTTCGGTTTTTGCTTCATACATGTTTTTAATCAACACGAAAAACCTTCTCGCTATCGAAGGGTTATTCGTGTGGAATTCTAGATGAACCCCCTCGCTGGTTAAATGGATGTCTGTGTTTAAATGTAATAACGCAGACAATTCCGCGAGTTGTTCATCCTTATCCGTTCTGATTTTGACAATTTCGTCTTTAACCGTTCTCGCAAATGACATAGGCTTATTCCAAAGATTCTAAATATTTTAATACGTTTTGTACGGCGATGGCACCATCTGCCGTCGCTGTCACCACTTGTCTGATTTGTTTCACACGCACATCTCCAGCGGCGAATAATCCAGGGATGGCCGTTTCCATCTTTTCATTGGCTTCAATGTAGCCCCACGCGTTGGTGACGTTTAAACCTTTTAACATATAGGTATTGGGGTTCCATCCGATGTATTCGAATACCCCTTTACACGGAATAATCTTCTTTTCTTGTGTTACAGTGTTGGTGATTTCTACCCCAGATAATTTATCAGATTCAACGATGAATTGGGTCACCACGGAATTGAAATAGGCGGTTACGTTGCTCATTTTGCTCAAATGATCAATCGACTTTTTATCGGCAGTAAACTTGGCTAGGTTTTGAACAATGGTTAAGTGGTTGACCAAAGTCGCGAGATAACTCGATTCTTCAACAGCGCTGTTTCCACCGCCAATAACCACGACATCTTCACCTTTATAAATGGGTCCGTCACAAATCGCACACCAGCTGATACCGTTGGCAGATAGACGTTCTTCGTTTTCTAATCCAAGCTTTCTTTGAATCATTCCAGAAGCGACAATGACCGCTTTCGCTTTGTAGGTTTCTTGATCTGTATGGATGGTAAAAAGACCGTTGTCTTTCACCACAGAACGGACATCCCCATACCCATATTCCACCCCCAAAGCCATGGCGTGATTGAACATATTCAGTGCCAAATCGCCACCCGATAATTTGGTAAATCCGGTGTAGTTTTCGATTTCACCTGTGTTGACAATTTGTCCACCTGGCGCACTTTTTTCAATCATGATGGTCTTTAAGTTGGCTCTTTGAGCGTAAATGGCTGCCGTTAAGCCTGCAGGTCCTGCACCAATAATCACTAAGTCGTACATTTATATCACCTCGTTGATTTGAATGAGTGAATCTAAATAATAATCCGCTTTCGCTTCTTGTAACCCTTTTAAATGCCAGCTGTAATTCATACCAATGGTTTTAATGCCTGCTGCTTTACCCGATAAAATATCGTTCGGATGGTCACCCACATAAATGGCTTCATCGATGTCATCAAACAATCCCAAGGCTTTTTGAATGGGTTCTGGATGGGGCTTGTGGTGAATGACATCGTCTGAACCAATGATGACATCGATATAAGGCAGTAATCCCGTCACTCTAAGTCCTCTTTCGACTAAAAAATGCATTTTTGACGATACAATCCCTGTTTGAATCCCTCGAGATTTCAAATGAATGAGCAGTTCTAATGCGCCATCAAATGGGCGTATTAAATCGTCGTGAATCTCTAAGTTTTTCTTACGGTAGACTTGGATGAGGTGTTGAATTTGTGCCTCATCGGAAACATACTTACCAAACCCTTGAACCAAGGTTGGACCAATGAAAGGGATGTAATCTTCATCTTTCATTGGGATATGTGGTAGTTCCGTTTCAAAGACATATTTGAATGTCGTGATGATTAAGTGGTTCGAGTCGATCAGTGTACCGTCTAAGTCAAACAAAACGGTATCGATCATTTGGTTGTCCTCGGCGTAATCGTATCGACATAGTCCGGTAATTCTTTAAAGAAAATACGTTTGAGGATGAGGTAAGCAACCCCACCACCCATGAATAAAACGATGGAGTTTAAGACATTGATTCGAATGTTGGTATCGCCAAGCATCAATGGGTCTGTTCTTAAGTATTGTTCAATCACAGCTCTACCCAATCCGTACCAAATCAAATAGATACCGATGAGGTCGCCTGATTTTAAACCTTTGAATCGTCTTAAAACGACCATCAACATTAAACCAAAGAAATTCCATATGCCTTCATATAAGAAAGTTGGGTGGTAATAATTGGTCGCGCCAACGTTAGAATCATAAAAATACATGTTATCGACAATAAACTTCGGTAATCTTAATGTATTTCTTAAAAAGTCTCTTGTGGTTGCGATCCCATTGGCTTCTTGGTTCATGAAGTTGCCCCAACGTCCAATGATTTGGCCTAATAAAAAGCCCGGTGCTAGTAAATCCACCAATTTCCAAATCGATATTTTTTTGAACTTCGTGAAAAATATTAAGAATACGATTGTGATGATGACTGCGCCATGAATCGCCAATCCCCCGTTAGGGATATTGATGACATCTATGAAACTTTCATAAGAACCATTCGGGTCAAAAATGACGTAATACAATCTCGCACCGATAATCGCGAGTGGCACTGCGTATAACAAACCGTCGTAGATATCGTCACGCTTCACACCAATCAAATCGGCTTCTTCCATCGCGAGTATGGCTGCGAAAATGATACCTGTTAAAATGAAAACTGCATACCAAGCTACCCTTAAACCTCCCACTTGGATGGCGATTGAGTTGTATGGGGCTTCCCCTCTGGTCGCGATCATTACTAAAATAATAAACAATGCGACCATCGATGATACGATGATGTAGTTACGTTGATACTTTTTAATATGTTCAATGATGTTATTCACGGTCGTTTTCCTCTGATTTCTTCATATGTCGGGTAATTTCACGGGTTAAATTGAATGCTGCGTGATACCCCATATATTTCAATTTTTCATTCATCGCAGCACTTTCAACCAGGGTTGCGACGTTTCTACCTGGTAAAACAGGAATCACTACTTTTGGAATTTCTGTATCAAAATACTTGGTGGTTTCTAAATCTAAACCTAAGCGGTCATAATATTTGTTTTCTTCCCACTTTTCAAGTTCAACCACCAAACGAATCTTTTTGGTTTCACGGTAAGCCCCTACCCCAAACATTGAGACGACATCCACGATGCCAATCCCTCTAATTTCAAGGTATCTTTCAAGGATTTTTGGTGCTTGACCTATTAAAATCCCAACTTCTTTTTGATACACATCGACACGGTCATCTGAAATTAAGATGTGTCCACGTTTGATCAGTTCAAGTGCGGTTTCGCTCTTACCAATCCCGCTTTTACCAATGATGAGTGTACCCAAGCCACCAATGTCCAATAAAACGCCATGGACCGTTTGTCTTTCAGTCAATTTTTCTTGTAAATAAGAGTACAGTTTTGAGTTGAGTGCAGTGGTTCGTAAATTGGATTTCAAGATTGGAATCCCATACTCATTACCCAATCGGATATACAGGGCTGATACTTCAACATTCACAGAGAAGATGACTGCCGGTGGTTTGTGTGCGAATATATCGCGAATGCGTTCTTCTTGAATGACTTCTGAGAATAAATTCGAGAATGAATTTTCCTTAGAGCCAATCAAAATAACACGTTTCGAATCGAAAAAGTCCATAAATCCTGCGAGTTCAATCCCAGGTCTAGAAATCATGTCTTCATAAATATAATTTTCTAAGCCTGAATGCCCTGCCAAAATCGTGAGTTGGTTGTCTTTCACCAAATGGATGACTTTAATGCCGTTCATATCACTTTAACCCCCTTTTAAGCGTTAGTTTCTCATAGGTATATATCAATAACAATCTAAATATTAAAAAGAATATGGAAAATCCAACGAATCCGAACACGGTGGTGAAGTATACATCTGGCACCAATCGTTCCGTGATGAATATCAGTAACAACCCCGTCAAAGCGAGCACCAATCCAAACGATTGGATGACATAGTGAAATAGGTATCTTTTGATCAATAACCCAATCATCATATCTAAGAGGGTAAATAACACAATGAATATGATGAAGCCTTCGATGGAATCCACCTTTAGCTGCATCGTGATACCTGCAGTGGTAGATACAGCGAGCATATTGATGATGGATGCTGTGAGATAGCCTTTGGTGTAAGAGTCGCCTTTCATGAAGGCTTTAAATCCCTTTTTCGCCATCTCTTTTTACCGTTGTAAGAGGGGCTTTAAGTAGTCCCCTGTATAGGAATCTGCACAATGGATGATTTCTTCAGGTGTGCCCATTGTTACGATGTTTCCACCGGTTGAGCCACCTTCTTTACCCAAATCGATGATGTAGTCCGCACTCTTGATGACATCTAAATTGTGTTCGATGATGATCACTGTCGCGCCTTCATCGACGATTCGGTTGATGACGCTCATCAAGCGTTTGACATCGTCGGTATGCAGTCCGGTGGTTGGTTCATCCAAGATGTATAACGTTTCTGGTGTAATCTTTCTGTAGAGTTCAGATGCCAGTTTTACACGTTGGGCTTCCCCACCCGACAATGTGGTTGCGGATTGACCGAGTGTCATGTACCCCAACCCTACATCATAAATGATTTGGAGTTTATCTTTGATCTTAGGGATGTTTTCAAAGAAATCTAAGGCGTTTTCGATGGTCATGTCTAAGATTTCTGAAATGTTTTTGCCTTTATATTTGACTTGTAAAGTTTCGCGGTTGTATCTGGTACCACCGCACGCTTCACATTGAACATAGACATCTGGTAGGAAATGCATGGTGATACGCTTCACACCATCGCCCCCACAAGATTCACAACGTCCTCCCTTCACATTAAAAGAGAATCGACCTTTTTGATAGCCACGTACTTTCGCTTCGTTGGTCATGGAGAATACGTCTCTGATGTCATCGAAGACACCGGTATAGGTGGCTGGGTTACTGCGTGGCGTACGTCCAATTGGACTTTGAGATATATCGATGATTCGGTTGATGTTTTCAACCCCGATGATTTCTTTATGTTTACCTGGTTCATCTTTGGTTTTATATAACATCCGATGAATCCCTTTATATAAAATCTCATTGACTAGCGAGGATTTACCTGAACCCGAGACACCGGTGACACAAACCATTTTACCCAACGGGAATGATACGTCGATGTTTTTCAAATTGTTGTGGGTCGCACCAACAACGGTGATGAACTTACCATTGCCTGAACGTCTTTGGTTAGGGACATCTATTTTCAATTTTCCAGATAAATATAATCCTGTGATGCTGTTTGGGTTTTGCATGACTTCCTGAGGTGTGCCGCAAGCGACCAATTCGCCCCCGTGCACGCCTGCGCCTGGTCCTATATCTACGAGATAATCGGCAGCCATCATGGTTTCTTCATCGTGTTCCACGACGACCAAGGTGTTGCCTAAATCACGCATTTTCTTTAAGGTGTCGATCAATTTTTGATTGTCTTTTTGATGTAGTCCGATAGATGGTTCGTCGAGTACATACAGTACCCCTGAAAGCTTAGATCCGATTTGTGTGGCCAAGCGGATGCGTTGTGCTTCTCCCCCTGAGAGAGTAGCCGCTTCACGTGACAATGTTAAATATTCTAGCCCTACATCCTTTAAGAACGTGAGACGGGCATTGACTTCATTGATGATGCTTTCAGCGATCTTTTGTTGTTGTGTATTGAGTTTAAAATTATCCTTACGAATGAGGATTTGTTCCACAGACATATCGGTTAATTCAGCGATATTGAGTCCATCTATCTTAACGCTTAAAGCCGCTTTGTTGAGGCGTTTTCCGTTACATACTGGACACACTTGTTCTGTCATGTAGGACTCAATCCATTCACGAATCCAGCTGCTGCTGGTTTCGATGTAGCGTCTTGAAAGGTTCGATATGACCCCCTCATAAGTACGGTTGGTTTCGTGGACTCTACCAGATGAACTTTGTAGTTTAAAATGAATCTTATCTTTGGATCCATATAAGATGATGTCGAGTTTTTCTCTATCTAAATCTTTGACTGGGATATCCATATCGATCTTGTAGTGTTTACAAACGGTTTGAAGTTCTAACCCTTGGAGGTTTTCATCGTCTTGATTGCGATAAGGGACAATACCACCATCATTTAAGCTACGGTTGAAGTTGACCACCAAATCTTCGGAGACGGTCAGTTTTTTACCAAGACCGTTACATTCAGGACAAGCACCGATTGGAGAGTTAAATGAAAATAATCGCGGTTCTAAATCCGGTATGGTGAAATCACTGTCAGGACACGCATAGGTTTGGCTGAAGGTGAGTTTTTCTCCGCCGACAATTTGCACCTCAACAAAACCACCAGACTTGCTTGCGGCGAGTTCTAGAGCGTCATATAAGCGGCTACGTACATCGTCTTTGATGACCAAGCGGTCAATGACCAATGAGATGTCGTGCTTTTTATTTTTATCCAAATCGATGACTGGTTCCAAATCAATCAATTCGCCATTGATCATGGCTCTGACGAAACCGTCTTTGACAAAACCTTCAAGTACTTTTTTGTGTGTACCCTTTTGGAGTTTAACCACAGGACTCAATACCATGACTCTGGTGTTTTCACCCAAGTCTAAAACACGATTGGTCATTTCTTCAATCGTTTGTTTGGATAAAGGGATATCTGTGCCTGGGCAGTAAGGGATACCTATTTTTGAATACATCAAGCGTAAGTAATCATATATTTCAGTTACTGTACCTACGGTTGATCTAGGGTTTTTCGATGTGGTTCTTTGATCGATAGAAATGGCTGGACTAAGCCCATCAATTTTGTCTACGTTCGGTTTTTCAAATGACCCTAAGAATTGTCTAGCATAAGAAGACAAAGATTCCACATAACGTCTTTGACCTTCTTGGTATAGTGTATCGAAAGCCAAACTGGATTTACCTGAACCAGATAGTCCAGTCATGACGATGAATTTATTTTTAGGGATGGTTAAATCTATATTTTTAAGGTTGTTTTCTTTCGCACCTTTGATGACAATGTAATCATTATTGCTCATTCGGTATCATCTCCTTAAATGCAACTTCATCGATGACCTTAACACCCAGTGAATTTGCTTTTTCTAATTTTGACCCGGCATCTGACCCAGCCAAAACATAATCTGTCTTTTTTGAAACAGACCCGCTGACTTTACCACCACAGGATTCAATGATGGTTGCTGCGTCTTCTCTTGTAAAAGTTTCTAATTTCCCAGTTAATACAAATGTCTTACCTTCAAAGTTCGGGTTAGACTTGGTTTCTTTTTGATCCATCGCTGTTTTAATACCGAGGTCATGGAGTGTTTGAATTAAAGTCTTGGCATAGTCGGTACTGAAGTATTGAATGATGCTATTAGCAATCGCTTCTCCAATATCATCGATTTGAATCAATTGTTCAAAGGTTGCTTCACTCAAGGCTTCTAGGGATGGGAACTTCTTTAATAGTAATTTCGCAACCTTAGCACCTACATGATTAATGCCAAGTCCAAAAAGCAGTTTGTCTAAACTGTTTTGTTTGGATAACTCAATGGCTTCAAGGAGGTTATCGACTTTTTTATCGCCCATGCGATCGAGCTCAACTAATTTTTCTCGTTGGTCTTTTAATTTATATATATCTAAGAAATCTTTGATGTAACCTTCTTCGTACAACTGGCTGACAATTTTCTCACCCAAGGAATCGATATTCATAGCAGGACGACTCGCAAAATGAATCAGCTTGCCAACGTGTTGTGCAGGACACCCCGGATTCACACAAAACCAATCTGCTTCATCTACTTCACGGTAAAGTGTTTCGCCACAACTTGGGCACACATCAATCATTTTGAATTTTGTCGTTGATTTTCTATTTTCCAAAACAGGTCTAACCACTTCTGGAATGATTTCGCCCGCTTTTCTAACAACCACGTCATCACCAATTTCGATATCGAGGTTTTTAATGTAGTCTTCGTTGTGTAATGTTGCGCGCGCAACCATAGAACCTGAAATCAACACTGGGGTGAGTTCAGCTACTGGTGTGATGACACCTGTTCTACCTACCTGAAAAGTAATCGCATGTAATTTAGTCACCACTTCTTCTGGTGCGAACTTATAAGCGATGGCCCATTTCGGATATTTAACCGTTTGTCCAATTTGTTCATACTTCGATAACTCATTGACTTTGATGACAACACCATCGGTATCGTAAGGCAACGTTTTTCTCAGTTCGTCATAGCGATGAATATGGGTAATGACTTCTTGGATATTTTTTGCAACCACATAATTCGGATTTGTTTTGAATCCAAGTTGGGATAAAAACTTTAAAACACCTTCTTGTGTTTTGACTTCATAATTTTGAGCATCTACCAATGTGTAACAAAAAATATCCAATCCACGATTAGATACTACCTTGGAGTCTAGTTGTCGGATGGTCCCTGCCGCAGCATTTCTCGCATTGCGGAAGAGTTCTAATCCTTCAGCAGCTCTTTCTTCGTTGGCACGTTCAAAACTCTTGTGAGGCATAAATACTTCACCTCTGACTTCAAGTGTCAAAGGAAGTGTTAATTTCATCGGCAAACTTTTAATGGTTCTAACATTGGTCGTAACATCTTCGCCAATAACGCCATCCCCACGGGTAGAGGCACTGACAAAAATCCCAGACTTATATTTTAGGTTGATTGCCAATCCATCAATTTTGAGTTCCATATTATATGCATACCCATCGACTTCTTTTTGGATGCGTTCATCAAAGTCAATTAAGTCTTGATCATTGAAAGCATTTGAAAGTGACATCATGGGTTTATCATGTACTATCTTGTTGAACTTATCTAAAACAACCCCACCAACTTTTAATGTGGGTGAGGTAAGACTTTTTAATTCGGGGTAATTGGTTTCAAGTTCGATCAATTCTTTCATCCAAAGATCGTACTCGAAGTCACTGACGGTCGGTCGATCTAATGTATGGTATTCGTAATTCGCTTGATCTATTGCTTGTTCTAAATCCATCATTCGTTTCTTAATGTCCATAAAAATCACCGTAAATATTATAACATATTTACACTGGCCAAAAGTAGGTTTTGACAACTCATCTTAGTGTTTAGTTTTCAAGATTCCAGTTTCTTTGACAAATCTTGGTACTTTAAGATTTTGTGGAGAGGTCATAATCAGTGCATCCCTTGCACGAGTTATCGCTACAAAAAACAGACGTCTCTCTTCTTCAATCTCTAAACGTTTTTTTGTTTTGATTTCTTCTATACCAATGAGCAGTACAATCTTAAATTCTAAGCCTTTTGACTGGTGAATTGATAAGCAATCGACATCCAGGTAGTAAGACAATTGTAAAAGTCGTTTGATTTCATTTGCTTGAAAATGGTTTCTAACGAGTATAACTATGTCTTTTTGAGTGTATTTTTGATGCAAAAAATGAGTGATTTTTGTAAAAATAAAATCGGCTTCTTTCTTAGTATTACTAAACTGGTGAAATTCACATATACCAACCGTGGTTCTATGGGGTATAAGTACCTTTTTGATACGGTTATGGTTATGCCTGATGAGGGTGTTTGCTAGGTCTAAGATATGGGTACATGACCTGTAGTTATCCTCTAGTGTTAGGGTATGACAACCAAATGATCGTATCAAGTGTTTGGTCATTTGACTTCGTGAACCCCTGAATCGATATATAGATTGGTCGGGGTCACCTACCAAAAAGAGATATGTATGCCTATTTACTAGTCTTTGGAGTATCTTAAACTGAATAATTGACATATCCTGTGATTCATCGATAAAAATGTAAGAAAAGGTGGTTTGAAGGTGTTGTAGGAAGGTTAAATCTTTCATTCTTTGGAGAAATGCGAGCTCAAGGTCTGCATAGTCAAATAGACCATTTTGTCTCAATATGAGGTTATATCTAGATAATGGCTTAGATATCACATTCATAAAAGTCAAAACACCTTTTTCAGTGACAATTTTTGACAGTGTTTGCTCATCAAACTCTTCAAGTAAATGAGAAGGAGCCTGTTCAGTGCTTTTTAAATCATGGCAGCAAAAGTGAAGAAATGCCAACCCATGAAACGTCTTAATGACGGGATTATCAGCGCTATCGACAAATTTCATTTTTAAGTCTTTTATCGTGCGTCTCGTAAAGGATATCACCAAAATTGATTTAGAATCGACTTTTTGATCGATTAGATGCTTTATTCGATGAAAAATGACAGTTGTCTTGCCAGTTCCGGCACCAGAAACGACAAAAACTCTTTTTTCATTGATTTTCACAATTTTATCTTGATTTTCGTTTAACATGAATTTTTACCTCTAAAATGATATATACAATGATAGATTACTTTTTACTCTTTTTTATACATCGATTTTTCATCAAAATGAAAGTTGTTACATTTGTATCATCTTGTTCTCGATAAAACTATTAATTATAATAAAAATGCCTTCTAGGTGTGAGAAATGATCTATTTCTTCTAAAATAGGGTTATAAAAATTAGGTATCAGATATTCAATGTAACATCCGAAAACTTGTCTTTTTAGTGAATCGCTAGTAAATGGCTTTGTTGTCTAGTTAGCTACTTTCAAAAACACATTTTTAGGCCACTATTTTACCACCAACTGTTGTACTTTCATGGGTGAGGTAACTCATACCAATCATTCTGAACAGTTGTAAAACATGCTCGTTATTTTGATATTCAAACATATTTTTTTATGTCTTTATAATGCGATTATCAGTTTATTGATTCATTTCGAGTTTTTGCGATTTCTCTAATACACTCTCTCATAATATCTCAAAAATCAATGTTTTTTCTTATTTTGGGCATTTTTTAATAGATTTATACCCATTTTTTATCAGGTTCACTTTAGTAGACTAAAAAAAAGAGCCCCCTAGAGGTCTCTCGTGATGCATATAGTGAATCTATGAAAATAATATGAATATTTATTCTAATTACCTGACTTTATCTTCTTCAACGCTTGATGTCCAGTTGTGAACAATTTTATACCAAATTCAATCGAAAATGCGACTCGAGTGATATCCTCATTTTTCATAACGACAACACCTTTACCATATTTTTCATGGATGACTGAGTCCCCTACTTTAATCTCTTCCACGATGTACTCTGGGGCTGCTTCTTTTTCAACGATCATCTTTTTTTCTTTGGCTTGTTCTAAGTCCATATCATCGATAAATCGTGAAGGTTGGTTGTATTGAATTTGACCAAATCTGAACCTTTGTTTAGCATAAGAAAGAATTAGCCTTTCTTTTGCGCGAGTGACACCGACATATGCAACACGTCTCTCTTCCTCGATTTCTGTGAATGAGCCACTAATATCACTTGGAAAGACCGTTTCCTCTAAAGCGACCATGAAGACTGCCTTGAACTCTAACCCTTTGACCTGGTGTATGGTAGCGACCTTAACGGTGTTTTTATCATCCTCCAAATCGAGGTCTGTCTTCAGTGCCATATCATCCAAAATCTGTTCTATTTTCTCTAAATTAGTACCCTTGTAATCGACCGATCCATTGTAGAAAATGGACTTCAATTCTTGGATATTATCGTACCGATCTTTACCCTCATTACCCTCAAGTCGAAGCATTTCTTCATACCCCGATATTTGTAGTGTAAGGTCAACAACTTGGGTTAAATCATAGACAGTGTTGATTTCATCTCTTAAAATTTTAATGAGTTTTTTAAACTCTTGTAACGCCTCACGCGTTTGTCCACTGACGTTCAAATGATCAATTGCCTCATACATTGAGACGTGGTGAATGGCTGCGTATGACTCTAATTTCGAAATAGTTGTGTTACCAATTTTTCGTCTTGGTGTGTTGATAATTCTCTTCAAAGAAATGTTGTCATGCTCAAACAATGCCAAGCGAATGTAGGACAACATGTCCTTAATTTCCTTTCTAGAGAAGAATGAAATACCGCCATAAATGATGTAAGGAATATTGTATCTCAAGAAGGCTTCTTCAAAAATACGCCCAATTGCGTTCGATCGATATAGCACGGCGATATCTTTAAATTGATAACCACCACTCACTAAAATCTCGATTGCCCTTGCGACAAAGTAGGCTTCATCTTTGTCTGAATCTCTCACTTCTTTGATGACGAGGGGTCCCATACCCAAATCTGATTTGAGTTGTTTGTCTGTTTTTCGATTGCGATTGTTTGAAATTAAACTGTTGGCAGCATTCAAAATGTTCATCGATGAACGATAATTTTCATCTAGTACGATGACTTTAGGTTTGAAGTCTCTGAGGAAAAATGTATAGTTCTCATAGTTCGCACCACGGAACCCATAGATGCTTTGGTCGGGGTCGCCGACGATAAAAACATTTTTATACTTGTCTCCAAGCAACCTGATCAACTCGTATTGGATGATGTTGGTATCTTGAAATTCATCGACTAAGATGTATTTAAACTGCTCTTGATAATACGCAAGTACTTGACTTTTCTCTCTTAAAATCTTTAACGTGAAATTGAGTAGGTCATCAAAATCCATCGAGTTGTTGGATTTTAAGTACTCATTATATTTAATGAAGATCTTCTCCTCTTCATATTCTAAGGTGTCATATTGACCATTTTTGACTTTTGAAAAATAATCTTTTAATCGATTTGAGTTATAACGATTCGGATCCAAATTCAATTCTTTAACAGTATCACGAATGACTTGTTTGGAATCATCTTCATCCAAAATCAAATAGTGTCTAGTGTAAGGTTCGCCTAAATGTTCCACTTCATCTCTTAAAAAGCGCGCACAAAAACTGTGAAATGTTGAAATGGTTGGTGCGAACCCTTGAGGTCCGATGAGATCAACCACACGTTCTTTCATTTCACGTGCCGCTTTGTTGGTAAATGTCACAGCGAGGATGGATGATGGAAAAATGTTCTTTTCTATCATGTTTGCGATGCGATAGGTCAGCGTACGGGTCTTGCCTGACCCGGCACCTGCGATAACCGCGACCGCACCCTCAAGTGCATTTACAGCTTCTTTTTGGTGGTTATTTAATCCTTTAAAATCCATGGATAAACTCCTTAAATTGAAAAGGGGATTGAACCCCTTTTATTTTTGGAATGAACTCTTTAATTCAACAATTCGATTGAGTTGTACGTTGTCTTTGCTGGATACCTTATCAAATGTAAAGTAACCCACACGCATCAATTGGAACGATTTGGTTGGTAAGGATTCATTGAAGGCTGCTTCAATGTATCCGAACTTCTTAACCCATGATTCTGGGTTCAATCTTTCCATGAATGGTGTTTCACCATCAAATACCAAGGGTCCAAATAAATTGAATTGTGTCTTTATGGCTTGATGGGCAGATACGAAATGGATGGTGCCATTTGGTTTTCTCGCATCGAATCCAGAACCTGATTTTGTCTCAGGGTCATAGGTTGCGAGCAATTCAATGATGTTACCTGAGGCATCTTTAATCACATCTGTGCATTTGATGAAATAGGCATGGAACAATCTGACTTCGATGTCTTTCGCCAGTCTTTTCCAGTTTTTGTTTGGTTTTTCTTCAATGAAGTCTTCACGTTCAATGAATAGTTCACCACCAAAATACACAGTACGATTGCCGAGTTCTGGACGATTGACATCGTAAGGTACTGACAAGGTTTCAACTTGTCCTTTTGGATAATTAGTAATGGTCACTTTAAGCGGATCAACAACACCCATCATTTTAACGGTGGACACCGATAAATCATCTCTTAAGAAGGATTCCAACATTTCAGTTGAAACGGTGGTGTTGATTCTAGAAAGCCCTGTGCCTAAGATAAAGTTACGAATGGCTTCTGGGGTGTAGCCTCTTCTTCTCATCCCCGATAGGGTAGGCATTCTTGGGTCATCCCAACCAACGACTTTCTTCTCATCGACCAGTTGTTTCAAATAACGTTTAGACATCACTGTATTTTCAATCGATAGACGACCAAACTCAATTTGTCTAGGTACGAGTGGCATTTCAGTTTCACGAACCACCCAGTCATAAAGTGGTCTATGGTCTTCAAACTCTAAGCTACAAAGCGAGTGTGTAATACCTTCAATAGCGTCTTCTAGTGGGTGAGCGTAGTCATACATTGGGTAGATGCACCACTTTTTACCAGTATTGTGGTGTTCTGCATAGCTGATACGATAAAGGACTGGGTCACGCATGTTCATGTTTGGCGATGACATGTCGATCTTCGCACGAAGTACCACTTCACCTTCTTTGAATTTACCATTTTTCATATCTTCAAAGAGTTGTAGGTTTTCTTCAATCGGACGATTGCGGTTTTTAGACTCTACCCCTGGTGTGGTTAAATTCCCACGGGTACGGGAGATTTCTTCTGCGGTTAAATCGTCGACATAGGCCAAACCTTTTTTGATGAGTAGCACTGCACGTTCATACATTTCACCAAAATAGTCTGATGCGTAATAAATATTGCTTGGTGTATAGCCAAGCCATTTAATGTCTTCGATGATGGCGTTAACATATTCCACATCTTCTTTTCCAGGGTTGGTGTCGTCAAAACGGAGGTTGGTATTGCCGCCAAAGTTTTTCGCTAGTTCGAAATTATTGATGACCGCTCTCGCATGTCCAATGTGTAAATAACCATTGGGTTCTGGTGGGAAACGGGTAATGATGTTGTTGTGTTTTTTGGATTCAAGATCTTGAATCATGATGGTTTTAATAAAATTTGAATGGTTTTCCATAATATCACTTCCTAATTACTTATTATATAATAAGTGCCCCCTTCAAACAAGTTTTATTGACCGTTTGACCAAAGAAAAAAGGGTAATTGCTTACCCTTTTGTTGCACCAGCCATAATCCCTTCGATGAGGTATTTTTGGAATACCATGTAAAGGACTGTAATTGGTAGACCTACCAACAATGCCCCGGCTGCGAAAGCAGAATAGTGTTGATAGTTCACATCGTTGATGAACTTGAATAAACCAACTGCCAATGTCCATTGGTTGGTAACATCATAACCAACACCAGCATTGCGTGGATAATAGTTCAGTAAGAACCCTGGTAACATATAATCCATCCAAGGACCCATGAACATCGATACCGCAACGAATGTTAAAATCGGAACCGATAACGGTAATATGATTTGTGTAAAGATTTGTACTTTATTCGCACCATCGATCATTGCAGATTCGTCCAAATCCTTTGGAATTTGGCTTAAGAATCCCTTAATCAACCACAGGTTGCCTGGGATCGAACCACCAATGTAAAGGATAGATAAAGCAGCTGGTTTACCCAACAAGTTGAATGTCCAGAACAATACATACATCGCGATTAACCCCATGAATGATGGGAATGCTTGAAGTACTAAAATGGTCAATAACCCTGCTTTTTTACCTTTGAATTGGAATCTCGCAAAGACATATGCGGCACCTGTAATCAAAATCGTACCAACCAACATATTGATCAATGCGATAACTAAGGTGTTGCCATACCATCTGAAGAATTTAGTTTCTTCGAACAGATACGTAAATGCCCCTAGGTTTGGCTTCGCTGGCCAAATGGTATTTGGGATACTGCTTTGAATATTTGAGAAAGCCAACCCGAAAATGTATACCACCGGAACGATGACAATCACAGCGACCAACGTAATTTCACCATAAACCAAGAGTCTAGAAAGGATACTACCAATGCTGAAGGATTGCTTGATGGCACTATTTGAAATGTTGCGTTTCTTTGGTACCAACCACACATAATAAATGAGTCCGAAGAATGGTAACAAGGTCAATGCATAAATCAATAATGCTTTTGAGGAGTCTATCTTATTGGTTCTTCGATTATAACCAATCATTTCAGCTCTTTGTTCCTCTGAAAGCTGTACCAAAATATGGAATAATCCAAACAATGGTACCAAAGTGATCAAATGAACAAATAAGTCTTCATAGCCTTTTTTACGAGCCACTTCTACAACCAATGAGTGGTATGAGAATAAAACGAATAATCCAAAATAGATGACTAATAAAGTTTGTAATAAGTTATTTTTAATCGATAAGTACCCCAAAATGGATACTGGGACAATCACGATGACACCAATGATTGTCAATAAACTGAACAACAAGAAACTTCTAAATAAAACTTGTGGATTCCATGCATAACGAATCGATGAGTGACTGGTATCTTTAAGGTTTTTCTTCTTTAAGAAATGAATGATACCATAGACTGGAATGAGTCCGATCCAGCGATTAGATTGTGCTTCATAACCCTTCTTAACGGCAATTTCGTTCGCAACACTTTGTTGTACGAGTAGGGCTACAATCACTAGGAATGCAACTAAATATTGATAAATTGCCATGGATTAATCCTCCTGGAATGCTCTGGTTCTTGATAGGTTCCATGCCGTAATAGACCCTACGAATAAGAAGATGAGCACTGAGAATACAGAAGCCATATTGTAGATGGATTCATCTACTGTTAGCTTATACATCCAGGAGATCAGAATGTCTGTATCTCCCGCAAAGCCCCGGTTATAGTTGCCGGCATTTGGCCCCCCACCGGTAATGAAATAGATAACCCCGAAGTTGTTGAAGTTACCCGAGAATGTCATAATTAAGATTGGTGCTGTTGAATATAACACCAATGGCATGGTGATTTGGGTAATCTTTTGCATTCCTGTGGCACCATCGATGTCTGCTGCTTCATATAATGTCTTATCAATCGCCGTCATAATACCGGTCATTAAAGCCATAAAGTATGGGAAACCTAACCAAATATTAACGATGACAAGCGCCAATCGAACGAAGGTTGGGTTGAATGGGTTGGAGAACCAGCGGATATTATCTTCACCTAAGAATAAGAGACGATCTATTCCCGTTAAGAATTGGCCTTGACGACCCAACATACCCACTTGTCTTAAGATATCATAAACACCAATATCTCGTAAGAATGCGTTCACGAAGCCATTATCATTAAACATGACGGAAAATACCATTTGAGATAATAGCGCTGGAATCGCCCACGGTAAGATGAGGATCGTACGCCATAATTTTCTAAATACGACCTTTTCGCTGTTTAAGATGAGCGCTTGGATAAACCCACCAAAGAACACGGTGAATGTCGATAGAATTGCCCAAATGAATGTCCAACCTAAAACGCGCCAGAAAGCTTGTCCAAAGGATGCGCCAAAACCACTTGAGAAGTCAAATAATGCTGTAAAGTTTTGTAGTCCGACCCAGTCGAAGGTAGCAACCATCGAGGTTGGACCAGAAATGGATGTAAATGCCATGATAAAGCCAAATGTAATTGGCATGATTGAAATAAACGCCAAGACAATCAGTGCTGGTGATAAAATGATGTATTCAAAGAAGTCTTCATAAACACTCTTAAAGTATTTGCCTTCCTTGAGTACTTCTTGTCTCTTACGCTTAGCCTCAGCCACTTGATAGGCATCTTTAATAGACCAAAACATAAATATAAAGAAGAAGAATGAACCAATAATAGCAATCAACCCTTGTAACATTAACATGGTGGAGATGTGACCAATGATTGGCACAGATTCTGCTGGTGACACGAATGTGGATAGTGGATAATCACTGCTGCTGGTACCAATCAATGCATCACGCAAGTTATTATATTCGTTAAAATCAATCTTCTCAGCCACACCTAAGGTGATGACTGACCAATAGCCACGAACAAATAAACCTGCACGATCATAGAAGAATTCATTGTACTGTGTTTCAAATGTTTCTTTGATTTCAGGATTCATTGCCAAATAGACTTTAATCATGAACTTCGTAAAGTCATCATTATCACGTCTATTGCCTGGTGCGCCATAAATATCGTCGCGTAGGGATGCTCTCAAAGCGACGGTGAATGGGGTTTCCTTGTATTGTAAACGAGCCCCTAAATATACCAAATTAGGTTCGAAATATTCATAGATCACACCGTTATTCACATATAACGGGCCCGAAACTTGTACCCTAGAAGGCACTTGGGATAATACAGATACTTCGCCTGTCAAAATGTTGATGTGCTTAGTAACCCCATTATCATTAACCCTAACATAATAGACACCGCTCAAACGGTAGATTTCACCATTCTTTTTAAATTCTGTGAGTCCATCTTTATTGTCCAATATGTTACTTTCGTTGGTTACACCTGACAATATGGTAATCTCAACGTACTCTTTGGTGACAGTCCCGTCGGTAGAGTTTCTATTGCGTTCGAGATAATATTTTCCATTGATATCTTTATACAAATCTTGTCTTCTGAAGATGTGTATGTTGTTTTCTGGATTTAGAAAATCTTCTGCGAGAATTTTGACATTTGGTGTAGCGAGATTCCAATACACTGCTGGATTGTTTTTAACTAAATCTTGACCAACAAACTCAATGAGTTTTTGCTCATCAAGATTTTCCAAACCGCCAATTTCATCCAAATAAGCAGTAAAATCGGCATATTCATCGATTTCACCACGAAAAACCATATCGCCATAACGCGCAGTAAACTTATTGGTTACCCAAAGATCACCAAAGTTTTCCCCAGGGATCTTATCGTATGGATTTGTTTCAACAAGGTATCTACTACTGACCAGTTCTATGCCAAAAAATGCTAAAAATGGTAGAAAAAAGAATAGGGCTTTAAAAAACTGTCCATTAAGAACTTGACCCAATCCCCAAATTAATCCAGATGCGATTGCCTTTAAAACACTGATAAATTTCATTTGTGCCTCCGCTATAAAATAATCAAATGAGGGCGGCAAAAATTGCCGCCTTCATCGATTAATTAGATCTTTAAATTAGTTTGCTGATAAGCCGGCCAATACTTGATAGGATTGTTCAGCTTGTTGTGCTGCAGTTAGAGGAACGACGTTGTTGTTCCAAATAGCTTGAAGCATTGTTTCACCTGGACCCCAATAGTAAGTAACTTGTGGGATGGTTGGCATTGGTACTGAAGTTTGAAGTTGAACAGCCATAGCCATTAACTTTTCATCGTCAGCAACGCCTTCGATGCCAGAAAGTAAGTCAGTCTTTAATGCAGGAAGTTTAATCTTGTATTCATATTGTAATTCCATTGCAACGTCAGAGTTCAAGAATTCAACGAACTTGATTGCAGCTTCTTTATTTTCTGAATACTTGTAAACAGCGGCCATCATAGCACCTGCGAAAGTCTTCATAGGTTGACCATTGATGGTAGGCATTTGTGCAACACCATAGTTTACGCCTGCATTTTCATAACCTTCGTGGTTCCAAGGACCCGCGATGATGTATGGAACTAAACCGGCTTCAAAGTTTGCACTACCAGTAACGGAGTTGTGTCCACCAGTACCAGTTGTGATAGGTCTTAAAGTGTTTTGGAAATAAGTTAACGCGTTTACAGCATTAGCAAATCCAACTTGGTTAGGGTTGTCAAGGGTTGGTCCGAATGGTGTAAAGTTAAATGCGGAGTAGAATCCTTGCATGAAGTATGAGTCTGCCCAGTGGCTGGATGTGTTTAGATAATATAAACCTTTTTGAGCTCTTGTTTGACCGGAACCGTCATCCACTAGAACAGCGTTCCAAGCTTGTGCAGCAGTAACGATTTCTTCCATAGTAGTTGCTGGAGTAGCGACTAAGTCTTTGTTATAGAATAGACCAACAGATTCAATGGACATTGGCACTGCATATAGTCTTTCTACTGCGTTTGGTGAAGATGGGTCAAATGATTTTGAATTTTCATCATAGAACAATGTAGCGATATCCAAACCTAATTGGTGCGCTCTGGTTTCTAATAAAGTCTTAGTTGCTGTAGGTAATGCGAATACTAAGTCTTCAAGAACCGCTTGTGCTAAGTGGTCATGCGGGAATTGGAATACGTCAGCACCGTTACCGGAAGGACCGAATGTTTTTAGTCTTTCACGAGCATCTACGGCACCCATGTGTTGGTGTTCAACAACGATATTTGGATGAACTTTATTGAATTCAGCGATGACTGCTTCCATGTATTCGCCTTCTTCATCGTCAATCCAAACACGGATTGTGGTTTTTCTTACGAAGATGTCACCGAAGTCGACAACTGCGCCATTATTCTTTGTTTTGTCTCCACATGCTGCGAGTGTGAGAACGGATAGAAGCACAAATACTAATACTAATAATTTTTTCATATGTTATGGCCTCCTTATTTCTTCACTACTCTGAAGATGAATGTTTGTTGAGTAACGTTACCCCATTTATCTTCAACTTGTAGCATGATGGTATAATCGCCTTCTTTAGAAGTATCGATCTTAGAGAATTCGCCTTTTGGCACGAATACTAGCGGTGTTATGTCGCCATCTCTGTCGTCAATAACTCTATAGCCAGGGAATAAGTTTTGGTCGAATGGTTTGCCCCATTCTACTTCGATGATTCTTTCAGCTGCTGGTTTGCCTACGATACCTGCTGGAGAAATGAAAGTTAATTCTGGAGCAGCAGTATCCATGACTAATACCATTGATGCGCTTAAGTTTTGTTGAGCGGATCTTACTGGTGCAGCATACTTGTTTTGTGGTGCGTTGATGTCAGCCCAAGCTTCAACAGTGTCTTCGAATACGATTTCGTCAACATTGTTTGGAATGACTAATGAACGGTTACTTGCGACAAATTCTTCATTTGCCCACGCGCCTCTTGTCCACTTGTAATCTAATACGGTCCAAGCGTCTTGTACGCTTACTTCGAATGTAACAGTGTAAACGTTGCCAACTTTTGTCGCTGTATAACCAGTAGCACCTGGAGTCCACTCATTGAATCCCCCAGCAACGCTTAATACGGCGTCATTTGGTGTATTCGCTGGCGCAGTTAATTTCAATGTTACTTCAACATTCTTAGCTGCTGGAAGTGCTTCTTCTGGGTATCCTAAATCAAAGAAAACTTCATATTCTTTTGTATTGTCCAACTTATTGGAGTCTTTCAATACAACGACGAATGTATTTAATGTAGTTGCAGATAAAGCGAAGTCAACGCGTTCGATTTCTAACGCTGGACCGTAAGTAGTTGCACCAGTCTTTTCTTTAACTGTGAACCAGCTTTCGATTTGTGCTCTTGCTGCATCTTTATCTACTGCTGTTGGGTATGGTGAAGTGATCGGTGCAGAAGTTTCAACATAAATATCTGTTGGGTTTTGTGCGAATGTACCAGTCATACCTTCAGCGGTAAATGGTTTTAATTTGAAGCTGAATGCTTCGTTTGCGAAATCTTCATAATCTCTGAATACGTTGGTGTTGTCTGTCTTAGCATCGCCAGCATTAACAACATAAACAACATCAGCTTGTCCTACTGGAGTTTCAGCTGCAGGGTTGATATCGCCAGTCTTCTTAGTTGCGTCAGATCCTGCATAAACAAGTAACCCTGCCCATGATTCTAGACCAGCTAAAATGATACCTTTAACATCATAACCAGATAATGCTTTACCAGCTGTACCAAAAGGTTTAGGTGATGCCCATGCTGGGTCAGCAACGGTCATACCCCAGTGGTGAACACCAATGGTTTCTTCATATGCGTTTGCAGGGTCATAATAAACCACTAAAACGTTAACTTTGTCAGGGTCAGCTGCGAATGCTTGTGCATTTGTCCCTTGGAATACATATACGTGTGTTGTTTTGCCATCTTGCAACACGCTGGTTGAAATCATGACGTCTCCTGTTAACTTCTTATCCCAGTTTGGACCAGTACCAGTTGTCCATTCAACTGCGATGAAGCCCATGTCTGCTGGTGTGTCAGGAATAGCGATGTTATCGAAATTCCAATAAGCACCGAAACTGTCAACGCCATCTTTTAATTTGCCTGTTGTACCATTCCAACCGTGGCTACCAAGTAAACTGTAGTCATAGTTGACGTCCCAAGCTTTGAAGTGAACAACTAAATTACCCGTTCCAGCTGCTTGAGTCTTCAGACCAAAAAGCGTGAAAGCTGTGACGAATAAAACTAAAGCCGTTAATACTTTCTTCATTTTTTCCTCCTAATGTTTTGAGAATGTTTCCATCCTTCTACTCGTAATCATATCATAACGCGCGAAAGAATGTAAACGCTTTAGCGTATATGACAATGTGCAAACGGTTTCTTCTTGCAAACGCTATCATTTTTTCATAATCATTTTCAAATAGCATGATATAGTGTTTATGAAAGAGGTGTTTCAATGAAAAAAATATTATTACTCTTAGTCGTATTATTTTCATCATTAGGATTTCATGCCATTGTAAATGCGAATGGCGCACCAACCAAATTGGTGGTTCACTACTTCCGTTATGATGGAATTTATACTGGTCATGTATTCCACATGTGGGATTATCAACCAGTATCAAAAGGTGGCATAGACATTGAGTTTGATGCTAGTAAAGTTGATGAATACGGTGTTTACTATGAAGTAGATTTAACGACACAATTTGTTGGATCTACAGTTGTAGGAATCATTTTAAAAGATAGAAAAGACTGGGATACAGCAATTCGTGAACCAGGTGGTGACCGTTTCATCGATCTGACTAAAGCAGAAATCATCGATGGCGTTGCACATGCTTATTTCGTTCAAGGTTCTATTGTTTTCGGTACTTCACAAGCCGATTTAGACAACAATATTCCTGACTATCGTCCAAGGATTTTGACTGCTGCTTTTAACGTCAGCAATCAAGTAAAAGCTACACTGACACATATGGCAGAAAGCTATCAAGTATATGAAAACGATACGATCGTTGCTTCAGGTGTACCAACCACCAAAGACTTGACCATCAATGTGCCAAATGTCAACATTTCCAAACAATACACATTGTCAGTAACATTCCCTGGAGATATCGTTTCTTCTCAAGTGGTTTCCATCGCGAGTTTATATGATACGCCTGCCTTCGAAAGCGCGTATACATACGATGGTGACTTAGGGGTTACCTTTGTTGGCGGTAATACCGTATTTAGATTATGGGCGCCACTTTCTTCTGCGGTTTCTGTCAATCTATACAACCAAAATCATCCAAACTATGACAATTCAGGTAATCAAAACGATGAATTGACCCCATATCAAACGATCGATTTAGAAAAGATTGAAAATGGCGCGTGGGAAGCGGTAGTACCAGGCAATCTCAATGGTAAATATTATACTTTCTCAGTGACAAATAATGGCATTACCAATGAAGTTACTGACCCATATGCCTATTCCACTGGTGCCAATGGACGTCGTGGTTTAGTCGTGGATTTCTCCACCGTCAATCCAAGCGGATGGTCTTATGGTGAAAGACCAAACAACGTGACCAACCCAACCGATTATATCGTATGGGAACTTCATGTGAGAGACTTAACTACCCACAGTTCGTGGGGTGGTAACCCGGCATGGGCTGGTAAATTCTTAGGCATGGCACAATCCGGTACACGTTACACTTCTAAAGGTGTTACAGTTACCACTGGGCTAGACCATATGGCTGAACTCGGTATCAACGCTGTTCAATTATTACCAATCTTTGACTTTGGTTATGTCGATGAAATCCAAGTCGCTACCAACCCACGTTATACCAATACCTTCAACTGGGGTTATATGCCTTACCATTTCAATACCCTCGAAGGTTCTTATTCTACCAATCCATTCGATGGTGCGAATCGTATCACCGAATTCAAAACCGCTGTTCAAGCCATTCATAATAAAGACATTAGAGTCATCATGGACGTGGTGTATAACCACACAGGTGAATCTGAAACTTCTAACTTCCACCGCATCATGCCGGGATATTACCATAGATTAAACTCAACTGGTGGATTCGCCAATGGTTCTGGTACTGGTAATGAAACGGCTTCTGAACGCAGTATGACCCGCAAGTTTATGCTTGATTCCTTGAAATTCTGGGCAACCGAATACAACTTGTCTGGTTTCCGTTTTGACCTCATGGCTTTACACGATGTTGAAACGATGAATCAAATTTCCGATATGTTACATGAAATCGACCCAACCATCATCATTTATGGTGAACCATGGATGGGTGGTACTTCACCACTACCTGCCAATAAACAAGCGGGTAAAGAACAACTCAGAAACATCGATGGCGTTGGCGCATTTAGTGATGTCATTAGAGACGCTGTTAAGGGCTCTGTATTCAACGCCGCTGAAGGTGGATGGGTTCAAGGTCGTACCGACGATGGTACAATTAACGGTATCAAATATGGTATTTTAGGTGGTATCGCATCTAACAAACACAACATCAATGCGTGGCATTTAGACCCAGCGAAGACCATCAACTATGTCTCCGCTCATGATAACAACACCTTGTTTGATAAATTGAGATTAACCAATGTCTCCGTATCAAACGCAGAATTATTACAAGTTCAATCGAACGCCATTATCCTAACCAGCCAAGGGGTACCATTCCTCCATGCTGGGGTAGAATTTATGCGTTCTAAACCACTTCAAGGTGGTGGCTACGACCACAACTCCTATGAATCCCCAGATTCCGTGAACCAATTGCGTTGGGATCGTAAACACACCTATCGAGAAGTATTCGAATATTATAAAGATTTGATTCAAATCCGTAAAGATTACAGTCAGTTCAGAATGACTTCTGCAGATGAAATCAATGCGAGAGTCAGCTTCTTGCCAACCGATCAAGGTAACAAAGCCATCGCATTTAAGATTGAAGGTACAGCTACCCAACCTGAAATTGTGGTCATTCACAGTCAAAAAGCATCCGGTGGTTTAACTCAAGTCACCTTAACTGCAGGCAAGACCTACCGCATCCTAACCAACCTAGAAGCATCCAATCCAAATGGTTTGGATACCGTCAGTGGTATCGTATTCGTACCTGCCAACGTGTCGATGGTTTTAGTCGAAGTGACAGAACCAATCACAGTTAAAAATGAATTGGTTAAAGTCGGTAAAGGTAAAAACTTCAACCCTGCTTCTAACATCACAGTACATGATTCAACGGCTGAAATCCACTATTCCAACATGCATGATACCAACGTTCCAGGCTTCTACGCTGTCACGGTATCTGTCAAGGAATCCTTTGGAAAAGTCACTTATTATCACTATATTTTACAAGTCACTGGTGGTTCATTCGATGTGCAATTGAACCAAGGAGGTAACTAATATGAAAAAATTACTATTTGTATTATTGGTTGCTATTGGTGCATTAACACTCAGTGCTTGTGGTGGTGAAGAGAAACTGACCATTCTCGGTCTAGACGTGGTTGAAGAACAAGTATTCTACGGAGAAATCACCGTTGGTATCAACTTAGATTCTTCTACTTATACGGAAGATCAACTCTTGGAGATTGCGAATGCTGTAGCGACTCAAATGTATTTAAAACACGCCGAAAGTATTGGTCAAACCAAAACAACCTTGCGTGTGAACTTATACGATTCCGCGGCATCATTTGAAGCAAATACCATCACGAACGGTTATGTGATTTATCAAATCAATGAATCTAGTACCCAACCAGGGATTGGTTCAAAAACCGTTGAACTCATCGTTACAGAGTAAAAAAATAAGGGTTGTCCAATTTTGGACAGCCCTTTTATTTTAGGCAAGTTTTGCCATACTTTAACATCACAATCATGATGGTTAACCCCATCGTCAATTGGTAAAATACACTGCCGAATGAAGGTACGAATATACCAATAATAAAGCCAACAACACTTGGTAAACCCATCGACAGAATGATGAACTTTAACCCGTCAAAATAGTTAGGGAAGGATTGGTATCCGAACCTAAACAGTTGTAAGACTGCGCCTAACAACAAGACGAATGCGAACTGTACCAAAATGGATACCATCGTATTGGTTAAAACAGCGTATAGGATGGTATATCGACTGAAGGATGCTTCAAGATTTCTTGCAAAATCTAGCATGGCTTCTTTTTGTTCAGCGCTGTCCATCAAATTATATGCGTTGAAATTAAATGTTTCATCAAAACCACGATAGGACCCCGTCATTTGAGCCCCTTTACCATCGGTATAAATGACACGATCAAAGGTTAATACCAATTGTTTTTTAGCCAAATCGATGTCCGAATTCGTACCATTAAAGATGTAAGTCATGTCTAAGTGTGTCAACGTTGTTTTGGTGTTGTTGTCACACATCAAACGATTGACTTGAATCGAACAGTTGCTTGGTAACACCCAATTGGGTGACGATTCTAGAAAATCTTGTTCAATGAAATCTAAGCGAAAGCCTTCTTGTCGTTGAATTAAGAAATTCATCGGAAACAAAGCAATCAATGATAATACGATGAAATACGTCCATAACTTCGTAAACTTCTCATCGGAGTGGGTTAAAAGCGTACTGAATTGAAAAGACGCTTTGAAATACTTCACCAAAAACATTAGATGTAATCTCCAATTTGACTTGGATTAATCTTAAGAATGACGGTTTGGAACGCACCAAGTTCAAGCGACCCATAAATAATCGATTCATGTGGAATATCTAAGATTCTGGTGGTGGTTGCTAAGTTGTGGATGATCAAAACCGCTTCTTCTAAATCTTCATACTGATAATATCTTACATAGCCTTGAAGTGCGCCTTGATTATCTTTAAATGGTTCAAAATAATTACCATAAGCCAATGCAGGGTGTGCGTTTCTAAGTTGAATCATGGTTTTATATTGATTCAATAATGAGTTTGGGTTGGCCAATTGAGTAGGGATTTCGGCGGTATTATTATTCGATCCATCGCTTGGTAACCACGTCGTTTGAATGGCTGGGTTTCCCCATAACAATGGTTGTCTACGGTATTCATCGTATACCACACCATACCCTGGGATGTTGGTGCCTTCATAGCGGACACCTTTCATACCAATTTCATCGCCATAATAAATGAACGGTGACCCTGGTAATGTCAACAAGACATTGGCTGCAAGCTTCATACGTTCCAAGCCTTGAGCCCCATTGAAGCCCGACATCGAAGCGATGCGGTCTAAGTCATGGTTAGTGATGAATGGGCTTGCGACAAAGTTTGGATTCACTGCGCGATAATCATCGAGTACACGTTTGATCGATGAAGCGAGTTGATAAGTGTTTGTGCCCACACCGATGCGGTTTTGAATGATACTTGCGATGGTGAAATCCAAGATGGAGTCGGTACCAATGAAGTAATCCACATTGAACTCATGGTTGGTTTCCCATACTTCAGCGGTAATGAATGAATCTGGATAAGTTTCTTTAATATAAGCATTCATTTCTAATAAGAAGAATGTATTTTTCAATGTGACTGCGGAAACACCTGGTTTTTGGAAGAAATGCTTCGCTGCGTCGAGTCTAAACCCTCTAACACCCATTTCTAAGTAAAAATCGAAGATGTTTTTAATTTCTGTTTTGACCCCTTCATTTTCAAGGTTTAAGTCCACCATACCACCAACGAAAGAGGAGAATGCGGTTGAACCTTGCCAAATGTAATAATCACGATATGGGCTGCTATTTGAACTTCTCGCATCCACATACCATGGGTGTTGATCTGATGTATGGTTGATGACCAAATCGATCATGATGGTAATGCCTTTTTCATGGGCTGTATCGATCAAGTTTTGGAAATCTTCAAGTGTGCCATATTCAGGGTCAATGTCATAATAATCTGTAATGCTATACCCATGATAGCTTGGTGAAGGGTTGATTGGCATCAACCAAATGCCAGTGATGCCCAAATCTTCTAAATAATCGAGATTTTCAGTGATGCCGTTGATATCACCAACACCATCGCCATCGCTGTCAGCGAATGAGCGTACGAATAGTTGGTAATATGTGTCATTTTGAGGGTTGATTTCTGCTAAATTAAACTCTTGTTTTTTCGGTTGGCAACCCGTGAGGATCAATACTAACAATAATAAGGAGAGTATTTTTTTCATATTAGAGTCCTTTCTTTCTGAGACTTTCGGTGGTTCCAAAGTAATGATCACGTTCGGTGCGTTTTTCTAAATCAATCATTTTCGTTTTGAAAATGTAATCGTGGGTGGTTCTCGATTGGTCACTTAAGATGAAGAAACTGATGACCATGTAAATCCCAAAAGTAAATACCGATAAGGTTAATTTAAAGACTTCTCTGAGGAGAATGCGCCAAAGTGGGGCAGGTTCTCCAGAGACGTCGACTATTTTTATTTTTTGGATGCGTTTGCCAAAGCTTTGACCGTTAGAAAACACATAGGGTAGTAAGTAAAAACCTAAAAATCCACCTAACCCAATCACATAGACCAGTACTTCCCCTAAAAGACCTGGGAAGGTTTGAGGCATGGGGTAAGCAATCATCAACATGAGCATGACGGCAGATGTATCAATCGCGAAGGCGCGAACACGTTTTTCAAAGGATGGGATCATAAGAAACCTCGTTTCTTTTCTAATTTCGGATTCATTATACATGATTAGCGCTTACATAACAAGTTTGGCACCCGTTACATATTCAAAAAACCCATTACCAAGGCAATGGATTGTTTTTAATCTCTCTTTCATAGAGGTCAATCATCTGTTGTTTGATTTCATCGCTGATGATGAAGTCATTTGTTGTGAATTCATGGAGCTGTTCGAATGTTTTTATCCCAGGAATCACGGTGGTGATTTCAGGGTATGACAAAATAAAACCAACAGCGTATGGTGTTAAATTCTCACTTTGCGTGATGGTTTTAAGCTGTTTTACTAGCAACCCACGATGGTGGATGACTTCTTTACTCCAACGATTTCGAATGCCTGTAAATGTGGCATGTTCATCATACTTGCCTGTCAACCATCCTGAATCTAGGGGTACTTTCGCAATCAGACTCACCCCTTTGTCTTTCGCCAATTTAAATGCCCTAGACGGACCTTGAAAAAAGACATTGAACAAGATTTCAACCACATCAATATCGTTGTTTTTTAATACTGTTTCCAACTCATCATATGTATCGATGGATACCCCAAAAGCACGGATGAGTCCTTTTTGTTTAATCTGACTCAACACTTGAAAATGAGTGGTTTTACCTTCTAAAATATCTCGACTTGGGTTATGTAATATAACGCTATCCAAATATTTGATATCGATTCGTTTTAGTGATTCTTTGACTTGATTTTCTAAAGATTCGACGGAAAAATCAGTGTTACCATCCGCCTTATGACCGAGTTTGGTATTAATGACGACTGCTTCACGATGACCCTTGATGGCTTTACCTAAGATGATTTCACTCATACCTGAGCCATACCCTGGTGCCGTATCAAAGAAATTTATACCTTGGTTGATGGCCTTTTTTACCAAGGCGATGCCATCTTCTTCAGACATGGTTCCCCATAAGGAATTGTTAAGCTGCCATGCACCAAAACCCAAACGGTTTATTTTTTTATTGGTTTTTGCATATAGCGTTTCATTCATAACATCACCCATCCCCATTTTAGCATGAAAAAGACCCATTCTTTTACAAATGGGTCCAATAATTAACTGTCTAGTCCAAAGTGCAATCTGAGTTCACCGTTGATCACATAGCTGTTATTGATCACGATACCAGACCCTTGGAACATTTCATTGATTTTTTCTTTTGGTATGACAATGGTATTACCTACCATCAAATCGGCATCAAATACAGCAATCAAACCAGCCAGGGTGGCTTGGTCTAAATCGATTTCACCGATATTGGCGTCTATGATGGTTAAGACCATATCGCCAGTGGCGTTCATACTGATGTTACCTCTCAAATTAAACTGCATGTCAAATGAACCAGCCATACCGACTTTGGTTAATGTCATCTTTAAATGAATCGATAAGACTGTACCTTGCATACGTACGAATAAGTTGGTTGAACTAAACTTGTATTCGACATCATTACCATTGAGTTTAAACTTGATTGGGAAATCAAATTGAACTTTTTCTCCCAACGTATAATCCAAAATGGCATTCACGTCTGCTTCTGTTAAATCCATGCTTGGGTCCGTTGGATTTAATATCGCGTTGGTCGCCGCTTGGGCTGCCAACCCTGTCATGAAAGCGGCTTTGTCGGCCTCGCTTTCCCACTTGGTGAATACTGGTGCATCTAAATCCGTATTTAGTCTTCTGAATGCACCTAAATTTAAAGCAATATCAAAACCTTCATCGGAGATGTCCATCACCAACAATGATTCTTTGTAAATTATTTTGAGTAAAGCGGCGAAGGTTGGATCGATATCGTATAAGTAATCGGTCAATTCGGTTTCACCTATAGCAAAACTGAAGTCTTCAGCATTAAAATCACCAAAACTCATGTATTCAGCCACCAGCTCATTCAAACTCTTGCTGGTAACTTGATTCACGATGAAATTGGTCAATTGATAAGATTGCTTGAGTGGTAATTTCATGCTTCCCAGTTGGATTTTCTCAACCTTCAAGAAGTATTCATCACTTTCAGCCAATAAAACCTCGAAGACAATTTCAAGTCCAGTTTGATATAAAACAGATCCGCCGACAACAAAATCAGCACCTGCAGTGATTTTAATTTGGTCATCACTAATCGTGGTCCACACCCCTTTAAGGCCTGCGGAACCACCAAAGACCATCATATAATCATGTTCAATTTCACCTGCATAAGTTGGATTGAGGTATTTTGGATTGTCTTTCGATAATGCTTTTTGAATGACGCGGTTAAGGAACGCTTCTGTCACGCTCAACGTGACCGAATCTTCATTCGAATCGGTGATCAATGTCGATAATTCATTGTCTAAAGCGGTATAGAACACCGTTTCAGACGATTCTACATATTGATCGGTTGGTGCAGTTGTCTTTTTATACAACAGTGCCAGTGGTAAAACAATGAAAATTAAACCTAAAACGAGTAAAACAATCGTGATTCTAAGTACTAACTTAAACAAGAACTTCACAACACTCACCCCTTTTATTTTGAGTTATTTAATAATCTAATGAGGATTGTCCACCTAAGATATAGTCTTTGAGTGGGCCTTTTTGTTGATAAGTATAATACGCTGCCGCACCTATCATCGCTGCATTATCGGTACAATACTGCATCGATGGAATGATGATTTCTTTGTCTGTGATAGTTTCAAAGACACGTTTTCTGAGGCCTTTATTGGCGGCCACACCGCCACAGATGAGGATTTGTTTAACGTTATAATCGTTGGCTGCTTTTTTGAGTTTGGATACCAATACATCCACCACACTCATTTGAAATGAGGCACACATATCTTCCACATTCACGACTTCTTCTTTACGTTTCATGTGGTAAATCATGTTGTTTACAGCACTCTTTAAACCAGAGAATGAAAAGTCATAGGAATCTTCATCGATCATCGGTCTTGGTAAAACATAGCTTGGTTTACCAACTTGTGCCAATTTGTCGATGACGGGGCCCCCTGGATAAGCTAGACCCAACATCCGTCCGACTTTATCGTAGGCTTCACCTACGGCGTCATCTTGGGTTTCGCCCAAGAGCTCAAAGGACATGTGGTCTTTCATATATACCAGTTCAGTGTGTCCACCAGAAACGACCAAAGCGACCAGTGGAAATTTCATGTCGTTTTCGATGTTGGCTGAGTAAATGTGTCCAATCATATGATTGACACCGAGTAATGGTTTGTTGTGGGCAAACGCGAACGCACTCGCTGCATTGATACCTACCAATAATGAACCGATTAATCCGGGTCCTTCTGTAACAGCAACCACATCGATGTCTTGTTCAGTGACGTTGGCTTGTTTTAACGCTTCTTCAAAAACGATGGTCATATTTTCAATGTGATGGCGTGACGCGATTTCTGGTACCACACCACCATATACTTTGTGAATATCTATTTGTGATAAAACCACGTTGCTTAAGACGGTTTTCCCATCTTTCACAATACTGACTGAGGATTCATCGCAGCTGGATTCAACGGCTAAGATCAGCATCATTATCCCTCCAAATTAACACGTGTGCGTCGATTTTATTATCGTAATACTTAGGACGCTTATAACTCTTCTTAAATCCAATCGATTCATACAATCGAATTGCTTTTTCATTGGTCTCTCTCACTTCTAATGAAATGATATGGACTTGTTTTTGTTTGAAATAATCCATCACAAAACGCATCCAAAGTTTGCCTAACCCTTGATTTTGAAAAGATGGTTTGACCAAAAAGTTCACGATTTGACCAATGTCATCGTTGATCCATAAACCCACATACCCAATGATTTCGCCATCTTTTTCATGGACGAAGTAATGCGCAAAAGGGTGGTTTGTAATTTCATTATATATCATATCGTAACCGAGGGTGTGTCCAAAGACTGTCATTTCGAGGTCAACCACGGTATTGATGTCTTCTATGGTCATTTTTCGGATCATTCGAGATTGCGCTCCGCTTCTGTGATTCTTAAGTAGTTAGGCACGAAATGATGCACATCTTTGACTTCAAAACTATGTTCGATGATTTTCTTCGTATCAATCTCATAATGTCTTTCGTCGATGAAATACGGTTTAACCTGATGTGCTTTCGCAAACTCTCTCACATACTCAGTGGTATATAACCCTTCTTCGAGGATCATTTGGTTTGGACCGAAGATCGCAGCGAAGACGTTGCCATTACGGGCATCGATCATCGGTGCGATGGGTTCTTCAATACCGCTTGATAAAAAGTATAATGAGGATACTGCTTTGAGTTTGATTCGCTTGGTATAAGCGAGCATTTTCGCTACCATCACAGCGATGCGTAGTCCAGTATAGGATCCCGGGCCATACCCCACAATGATTTCATCGATTTGATCGATGGTGAGTAATTTTCTTTTGAGCATCTGGTCCATACGGTCAACCACGTATTTTGCATGGTCTTTTTTACCGATTCGGATGGAATAGTCAATCATTCTGCCATCTTTCGCGAGGGCCATCACCAAGACGCCGGTAGCTGAGTCAAATAAAATTTGGTTCATAAATAATATTCCACCCTTTCATACTTTTCGCCTTTGGCTTTAAAAGTGATTTTTCGTTGGTCATTGCCTAAATCTTCAAATTCAACCAATAAATATTCACGTGGTAAAATATGGCTCACTTTGTGCGGCCATTCAATGACAGAAATACCGTCAGAATTGATGTAGTCTTCTAAATCAAAATCAGAACCAACTTCATCCAAGCGGTATAAATCGACATGATATAATTTGTTTTCTTCCATCATGTAGCGTTTCATGATGGTGAATGTTGGACTATTGATGGTTCGTTTGATGCCTAAAGCTTGACCAATCCCTTTGGTAAAGGTGGTTTTTCCAGCAGCGAGGTCACCCTCTAATAACAATACAGAACCGGGTTTTAATAATAAGCCAACTTGATACCCCAAAAAGGTGGTTTCTTTGGCTGAATTTGTGAATTTTTCTTTCATGATATCACCGTTATTATTTTAACATTTTTCTCAATAAAGAAAAACGTTGTGCTTTATAAGGAAACAAAAAGGCGATGGTCGCCTTTTTACTTCAATTTCTTTTCAAGTTCGTGTTTTAAATCTTCATACCCTTTTTTACCTAATAAAGCGAACATATTCTTTTTATAGGATTCAACGCCTGGTTGATCAAATGGGTTAACATCTAACAAATAAGCGGACATTGCACAGGCTTTTTCAAAGAAATAGACCATATAACCAAAGGTTTCTGGGTTGATGGTTTCGATTTCTAAGACGATGTTAGGTACACCACCATCGACATGGGCTAAGAGCGTGCCTTGGAATGCTTTTTCATTGACGAATTGCATCGACTTACCCGCTAGGTAGTTTAAGCCATCCAAATCGACTGGTTCAGACTCGATGACGAGGTCTTCTTTGGTACGGTTGACTTTGATGACGGTTTCAAATAGATCCCTTTCACCTTCTTGGATGTATTGTCCTAAAGAGTGAAGGTCTGTTGAGAATGCGGCACTAGCAACAAATAAGCCTTTGTTTTCTTTGCCTTCAGATTCACCGAATAATTGTTTCCACCATTCGGAGAAGAATACCAAGCTTGGTTCATAGTTGACAAGCATTTCAATCTTTTTACCGGACTTATATAAACGATATCTGAGTGCTGCGTAATCATAGGCAACGTTAGATTCGTTCAAAAATTCATTGTATGCTTGTTGTGCACCTTTTAAAATGGCATCCGTATCAATGCCCGCAGCCGCGATTGGTAATAAACCAACAGCCGTTAATACGGAGTATCTACCGCCGATATCGTCTGCAATCACATTAGTAGGGTACCCTTTTTCATTGGCGAGTTGTTTCAATGCGCCACGGGCTTTGTCGGTAGTGACATAAATACGATTAGCTGCTTCTACTTCGCCATAGCGTTCTTCAAGATAACGCTTGAAAACGCGGAAAGCGATGGCAGGTTCTGTGGTTAACCCCGATTTGGAAATCACGTTGATGGAGAATGATTTGTCTTCTAGGTAAGCCAAGAGTGATTTCGCATAAGCGGCAGAAATTTGATGGCCAACAAAAATGACTTCTAAATCGCCTTTTTTAGGGAATGCAGGGCGTAACATTTCTAGGGCAGCTTTGGCACCTAAATAAGACCCACCAATCCCGATGACTACCAAGACTTGGGATTGTTCTCTGATCTTTTTAGCAGATTCTAGTACGCTTTGATATTCTGCTTTGTCATAGTTGACAGGTAAATCTAACCAACCTAAGAAGTCATTACCTCTACCGGTTTTTTCATGAATTTGTTTGTGGATTTGTTTGATTCTCGCGTCTAATTGGACGCTTTCGTTTAAAAATGATACTGCGTGTTTCGCATTTAATTTAATCATGTTTACACATCCTTTTTGATCGATACCATTATATCACTTTTCACTCTTTATGATATAAATATCATTCATAAAACGGTTACAAGCCGCTTACATTCACCAATATCAAGAAAAATAAGCGCAGATGGGTTCATCTACGCTTATTTTTTATGATTTTAGTTTTTCTTCTATCCACTCAGGCAGTTTTTCTTCCAATGTTTTAAAACCAATCTTCATGTCACAAATTTTGATTTTCTTGGAACGATCACATTTTTTATAGCTGAGTTTCAATTGCTTGTTCTCTTCATCGGCTTCGATGACGATCACTTTGACTTGGTCCCCTGTCATCGCGAATTGACTGATATCACGGACGAATTTATCTGAAATTTCAGAAATATGGATGAGACCTGTATACTCGTTGATTTTGACAAACACACCATAGGGTGCGATGCCTGTAACTACCACATCGATGATGTCGCCTTTTTGGTACATAAAACCACCCCGTTTGTTTTATTATATCATTTGTTTTTTATATGATAAAAGAAAAAGAAAAAAGAGGTTGCCCTCTTATTCGTTCGTTAGATAGATGCCTAAGCCGGCTTTACCGACATGTACGGCGATGACAGCAGATATCGTGCCACTCACTTTTACAGATACATTGTCAAACTTTTCTTTAACCATTTCATAAAATTGATGGGCAACATCTGAAGTGGTTGTATAAGTTATTCGCACCACAGTTTTGGCTTTTTCAGATAATTTCCCAACTTCAGCAGTGAGGTAATTAACGAGACCGTCGGTACTTCTTACTTTATGTTCAACTGACAATTTACCTTGATCAAAGCGAAGGATGGGTTTGATTTTAAGTAAGTTACCAATCATCCCTTGAATTTTGGATAAGCGGCCACTTTTGACTAAAATATTCAAATCGTCCACCGTGAAAATGAGCGAACCATGACTGCGATTTAGCGTGAACGCGTTTATGACTGCCTCTAGTGAGTCTTTATGATTAATGTGTTCAACCAAGCGTTCCGCCAAATACTCTGCGCCACAGATGGCGGTTGCTGTATCTATTACGGTCACACGTTCTTTTTGTTCCAACATGTCTTTCGCAAGCAATGCGCTATTATATGTCCCACTTAAGGATTGCGCTACAGTCAAACAAATGACGTGTTCATAACCATCATCCAATAAGGATTGATACGCAATCATGAAACGATTCGGTGCGGGTTGTGACGTGGATACTTTTTTATTTTGATCGATAAATGCATAAATTTGGTCGTTGGTGAGGTCACCATCTTTGTAGGTGTCTGCCCCAACAATGATGTCAAGGTACACCACACGGATGTCATTTTCTTTCACAAACTCTGGTTTGAGATTGAAAGTAGAGTCGACGACAATGCCAATTTTATTTTTATTCATGACTATCCTCCGATGTAATACCCAAGTATAGAAACAACTATACCCAGCAAGAATCCAGCAAATACCTCGATTGGGAAGTGTCCTAACGGTTCCTTGAGTGCTTTGCCTTTATTGATGTGGTCTGTATCTAGACCCAACTTTTCATTGATGTTGTTAAGCATCATAGCATGTTTAGAAGCTTCTAAACGGATGCCCATGGAGTCGTGGATAACGACCAATGCAAGCATCAATGAGATGGCAAAGTATAAACCAATGCCTTCATAAAGATAAATACTCGCAGTCAATGAAGTCACCAAAGCGCTATGAGAAGAAGGCATACCCCCGGTGGATATTAAAGCACGAGGTTGTAATGACTTTTCTTTAACACTAAAAGTGATAAACTTCAAAATTTGAGCTGCGAGTAGTGCGATAATCGAATGATTAATGATTTGTTCTGCAGTGTTCACTGTAGATTACCTCCTATACGGTGATAACTGCAATGACTCCTGGTACGTTTTCTAATAACATCGTTTCAATCCCTTGTCTCAATGTTACGTCGATGAGGCCACAGCCATCGCATGCACCTAACATTTTAACATAAACTATACCGTCTTCAACAGAGACAATTTCAATATCGCCACCATCTCTATGTAAATAAGGTCTAACACGGTCAATTAAATCGTGTACTAATTTGGTTGTTTCATCCATTGTAAATCCCCCCTGCCACTATAGTATATGCTAAAAGCATGTAGCTTTCAAATGTTATGATAAGTTCTCTATTTAACGCGTTTCAAAATGAAATAACCACATTGGTAGTTACATGACTCATTTAGGTAATCTGGGATGTACTTGAAATAGTTCTTATCTTTAGGGTCAGAAACGAACCCTTTGAGTCTCAATAACTCGGAAGCAACATCGCCTACAATGTAATCAAATCGATCAAATGTGTCGACATAACGGGCATTAAATTTCGCAATATCAAACGCATCTTTGGTGTTGTGGATGAGTTCAAAATTGCCGAATTGAGTTTCAATTAACATGTCCTTATTCTCCTTTATCTAATAGTATGGTTGCACTGGCAGCCATCGCTTTGAGGTTGCCAATGGCATCTTGTTTTTCGTTGGTTGCAGCTTTGATGTTGATGATATTTTGTGGTGCATCTAATAAGGTGCTTACCGACTTCTTAATATCACTCATAAATGGCGCTAATTTGGGCTTTTCCGCAAATATTGTACAGTCCAAATTGGATACTTTATACCCCGCATTTTTCATCATCTTAACGACTTCTTTAACGATGATTTTTGAATCCATATCCTTGAATTTTTGATCGGTGTCTGGGAAGAATGATCCGAGGTCTCCAAGACTCAACGCACCAAGGATGGATTCAGCGATGGCGTGTAATAAAACGTCCGCGTCACTGTGTCCAAGCAGACCTAACTCAAATGGGATATGAATCCCACCTAAGATGAGCGGTCGCCCTTCAACGAGTTGATGGATATCATAACTATGTCCAATACGATACATATGGCGTTCAACCTCTTTTTCAAAATGCTCAATGTCTGTTTGATAGGTGATTTTTGAATTATTTTGTTCATGTAAAATCAAACCAACCTCATGATTAAATGTGTGCTGATATTGTGAAACATCATCTGTTACATTGGGTAAAATCGTTTCATACGCTTGGGTGATTTCTTCTGTCATAAACGCTTGAGGTGTTTCTGCTTCATAAAGATAGCGGCGATCTAAAATATTCAAGGTGGTTTCTTTGAGATAAATCGTATTTGTGACACGCTTTGAAAGTACACAAGCACGGTGAATCGCTAAACCGTGTTCCACTTGTTCAATCAAATCACTGTCAATGTATACGCGTGCAGCGTCATGAATCATTACATATTTCTCTGTGACTTCGTGTAAACCATTTCGAACAGATTCAGCTCTCGTTTTACCACCGTAAACTATTTTAACATCTTCTGGTATATATGATTTAATAAAAGACTCGTCTTCCGGGTTGATGACTAAAACCATTTCATACCCACGGTCATAGAATGGTTTAAAAGCATACCAAAAAAGCGGTTTTTGATTCACCAAGTATCGCAACTTATTGTATCCTAAATTCGCTCTGGTGCCAGACCCGGCAGCCACCAATACGCAAGCGTACATGTGTCCTCCTATAATACTTCATCCATGAGTATGTCATGGGATTCTATCAGGTTAAAATCATATTTAAATGCTGGGTAAGTGATGCCTAATTTATAGCCTTTTTTACCCACAAAATAGTTGTCAAAATAACCTTTTCCATACCCGATTCGTAACAACCCACACGTTGCCACACAGGGTACCAAATAAAGATCACAATCTTCTATCGATGGGTTATCGCGAGGTGCTTCCTTTAAATTAAATAGTGCGTTAACCAAACTGTCTAATCGCTTCACTAAGCGATATTTTATCTTTCCATTTTCAATATTAGGCAGATAAAAAGATTTATCCGGATACAATTCAATCAGCGATAAGAGGTTGATTTCTTGATGGATTGGATAGTATAAACCGATGTGTTTTGAGGTTTGAAAAATGTCTGTTTTTTTCAGCTTCTCAATCAAGATTTCAGCGGTGATGACTTGGTCTTCTACAGGGATATTTCTGCGTTTATTTAATACGTCTTCACGGAGTGTTTTTTTATCCATGGATCTCGTGATAATAACATGCGTTGCTTTGATATTGAGGGTTTCGTGCCACCATCAAAGCGTCTTTCGCGTGTTGATAAATTTCAGTCCCTGTTGCCCCGTCTGAATGGCTTCTAGATATGCCAATCATCACTTCTAATTCTGTTTGAATGGACCCATAATTCATTTGTAAGTTCATGAAGGTTTGATTTGCTTGGATGCCTTGTTTGAGTAAATCCATCTTTCTCGGGTCGACGATGGTGATGGCGAATACCAAACCTGACAATCTAAAGAGACTAGAAGATTCACTCATAAATGAACCTTTCAATTTCTTAATATATTCCCCAAGCAACATATTACCAATCTCACGACCATACGCATCGTTGATTTTAGGAATGCTTGATAATTCAATCAAAGCGAGCTGAAAATGTTTCTTGGTTTGTACCAATTGATCTAAGTGTAACAACAATTCTGGTTGACCCAACAATCCGTCGATTTCAGCGACATTGATTTTTTGATAACTGCTGGTTTGTACGGTGTTGAAGGACCCCATGATGATGTTCGATGTCTTGTCTTCGAAAATGCGTTTACCGGATTCTTTGACCCAAATATAATACCCCTGTTTCAATAAACGATAGGTGGTTTTATAGGTTTGCTTACGGCTGGTTAATCCGCTCAATACGCCAAGATAGGTTTGTAAGTCTTCTTCTTTGATGAGCTTTCTGAAATCATCTAAGTCGATGGTATTTTGCGTGATGCCCGTCATTTTAACGAACTGATCATTGCCCCAAATATAGCGTTCATCGAGGTCCATATAGAATAAACCTTCTTCTGACAATTCTAGGGTTGCGATAAACTTTAGACGCATCGATTCTAGGTTTTGTTCTGAGGTTTTAAGTTCTTTTTCAATGGATAATAAGTCGAAATCACTGCGGCGTTCACCAATGTTGATACGACCTCTGTATTTACCCAAAATGAAGATGGGTTGTTCTACCGTGTGTAATAATACAGATTTTCCTTGATGATTTTGAAACAACATTTCGTGTTCTTCACTCATCTTAGGCTTAGCGATTTTCGGATAGTCTTCATAATAAGTTTCCATCGCTCTATTGTTTGTTTCTACCCCGTCAAACGATGTGATTCGAATGCTTCTATTGACGATATCAAAGAAAGATTTGTCTTTAATTTGTTCTAGTGTAAACCCCAATTCCTCACAAAGACTATCTGACATTTCTTTGATTCTGCCTTTATGATCAATGACATAATACGCATTCCATTTGGTAGACTTGATAGACTTAATGAATAAGTGGTAGTGGTTTTTTGTGAATAAGGCTTTCTTGAACACAACAAATGATGTGATTAAGAAAAGTAAAACCGACAGTCCAGTGAGATAGAAATAGATGGTTTCTAAGATGGTATCTGCCACGTACGTTTCATAAAATAAAGCGATTGGGACATATAACAACATTAAAAACACCGAAATCACTTGTGAAAAACGGTATGGTTTCTCATCGATGATGCCGATGAGGATGATGAATACCCACGTACTGAGCGCAAGTATAAATGGGAATAACGGATTATAAGACACTGTATTACCTCCGTTTAGAATAGTTTAGAGCACATACACCATAACAACCAACACACCTACCACGACGAAAGCTATGAGCATTTTCATCCATGGGTTTTTATTGGAAAAACTGACGATGCGATCTGAAAATTTAAGTTGACCGAATTTACGAATTGGGTCTAGGATGAATGAACCAATTTGAACAATGATTTTTCTCATGTGACCCTCCTACTTCATGAACATGTTGAGATATTCGTATATCTTCTCTTTATCGTTGGCTTTTAACATGATGCCCTCGATTACGATTGAAATGGTGCCAGTTTCTTCGGATACGACAATGGTCAATGAATCGGATACTTCCGAAATACCCAATGCGGCACGGTGTCTTGAACCCATTGTTTTATCATACTTGGTGGTTTCAGAGAGTACATAATAAGCCCCTGCACAACGGATGGTGTCCCCACGGATGATGACAGCGCCATCGTGTAGTGGGGTGAGTGGGGTGAAGATATTGATTAAAAGTTCTTTCGATACTTGTGAGTTCATTTGAATGGCACGTTCGGCGTATTGGTCTAATGAACTGTGTTTTTCAACGGTAATTAGTGCACCAATATTTTGGCTTGATAGGTAGGTAACGGCCTCAACGATGTGTTGTTTGGTTTCTGCAGAACCCATGGTTGCGACATCACGTTTGGAATCAATAACGAACGCAGACTCAAAACTTTTACGGATATCTGGTGACAGGATAACCACAAAGATAAGCGGAATCCACTCTTTTATATAACCCAAAATGGTTGCTGATATGGCCAGTTCTAGTTGCTCAGCACCCCAGGTAATCACGTATAGGAAAATGATGAACAATAACATCCTAAAAACACGCTTACTACTTAAGAAAAAGCTGAGTAAAAAAAAGACAATCATCCATACAATATAGCCATCTAATAGGATAAATAACCAATCTGTCATAATTCCACTTCCTTCTCATTAATTATATCATAAGATTACAGGGATGAATCACCGAATCTCACTGTATTCATCTAGCTTAATAAAGCACATTTTAGAAGTCTTCTATTTTGTAAAAATTTTCAAATAATATGGACACCAAAGTAAAACCGCTAAATAAAGACATATCTATGTAATCAGGCAAAAAAGCGGTAAAAAAATAATGCTTTTTTCTCTTGCTATTGATACCGAATACCTTTATAATCAAACATACAAGGAAGGGTGTTTCTATGAACTTATATTCGAAATCCTTAACGGATAAAATAAATCAAGATATCAAACAGTTTTACCCCCACTTATTTCCAATCACACCAGAAATGCATATGGCATTCACGGGTGTGTCACGCTTGGTTATGCTTGACCGCTATACCCAAAAGGACTTGGCTTTAGTCACTTTAGGCGTGGGCGACTTGGTTGTTGCCATCATCAAACATGACCCTAAATTCCCCGCACGAGGGATTGGTTATGTCACCAAGGTTGAAGAACACCACGTCCACATTAAAGTCGAAGAAGAATTCATCGGTCAAATTGGCGATGATCACATCGATGGTGTCGTCAGACGTGAAAAACGTGAAGTCGAAAAACCATTGGAACTTTACTATGAACAAATAGCGAAACGCGTCGGTTCTAATTTAGGCGAAGGTGAACCTCAAGCCATCATCGACGAATTCGTTCATGAATTGAGCAACTTGCACTTAATTCCAGCAGGTCGTATTTTATATGGCGCTGGCTCAAAATCGAAAGTAACGTACTTTAACTGCTATGTCATGCCATTCATTGAGGACTCTCGTGAAGGCTTAGCCTTACACCGTAAAGAAGTCATGGAAATCATGGCTAGAGGTGGTGGCGTTGGTACCAACGGTTCAACCTTAAGACCAAAGAATGCCTTAGCCAAAGGTGTCAACGGTAAATCCTCTGGTTCTGTATCCTGGCTACATGACTTGGCACAACTTACACACTTGGTAGAACAAGGTGGTTCAAGACGTGGTGCACAAATGATCATGCTTGCGGACTGGCATCCAGACATCATTGAATTCATCATTTCGAAGATGCAAAACCCACGCATCTTAAGATTCTTAATCGATAACAGTCAAGACGATACCATCATTCGAATGGCGAAAGATAAACTCAAATTCAAACCGTTATCGACGGATAAGTACAATATGTATCAACAAATCATCCAATTATCCGACATCAACCCACACTTCTTCTCGGCATCTGTTGTAGATGAAGCGAAGCGTTTGGTTAACGATGGTGGCGAATACGATGTTCAAAACCCAGATTTCTTGACCGGTGCGAACATTTCGGTTGCCATCACCAAAGATTTCATGGAAGCCGTTGAAAAAGACGCCATCTATGATTTAAAATTCCCTGACTTAGATAACTATACCAAAGAACAAAAAGCATTTTATGATAAAGAATGGAAAAACATTGGTGACGTCCGTGAATTCGAACGTTTAGGATACCCTAGCCGTGTTTACCATCAAATCAGAGCGCGTGAACTTTGGAATTTAATCAACGTCTGTGCGACATACTCCGCAGAACCGGGCATTTTCTTCATTGATAATGCGAATGACAATACCAATGCAACCTCTTATGGTCAAAAAGTCGTTTGTACCAACCCATGTGGAGAACAACCACTCGCGCCGTATTCGGTTTGTAACCTCGCTGCAATTAACCTCGCAACCATGGTTGACCCGAAAACCCACGAAGTTTTGTGGGATCAATTGGGTAGAACCGTCAAGAATGCAATTCGTATGCAAGACAATGTCATCGATCAAACCTATTATTTCTTAGAACAAAACAAACAACAAGCCTTGGGTGAACGTCGTATTGGTATGGGTGTCATGGGTTTACATGACTTACTCATCTATGCGAACAAACGTTATGGTTCACACGATGGTAACATCTTGGTAGACAAACTATTCAAGTTTATCGCAACCAAAGCGTATGAAACTTCGATTGAACTAGCAAAAGAAAAGGGTTCATTCCCATTCTTGGATCAATATGGTTCTAGAGAAGCCTTCGTCAAAGGTAGATTCATTCAAAAACTACCGGCACACGTTCAAAAAGGCATCCTCGAACACGGGATTCGTAACTCCCACTTACTTACCATCGCGCCTACAGGTTCGACAGGTACCATGGTTGGGGTCTCTACCGGTCTTGAACCATACTTCGCATTCACGTACTTCCGTAGCGGTCGCTTAGGTAAGTACATTGAAGTCAATGCGAATATCGTTGAAACATTCTTACAATTACACCCTGAATATACCAAAGAAACTTTACCGAACATCTTCGTGCCTGCCATGGAACTTACGCCTGAAGAACACGCCGATGTACAATGCATCATCCAATACTGGGTGGACTCCTCGATTTCTAAAACAGTCAACGCCCCTAAAGGCTACACCGTTGAAGAAGTTGAACGTGTTTACATGCGTTTATACAAAGGTGGCGCTAAAGGTGGTACCGTCTATGTCGATGGTTCACGCGATGCCCAAGTATTGAGCTTGAAGAAAGAATCCGATACCCCTGTTCAAGTGGAACTTTCAGACCTTGGTGTTCAAATGCCTGGGGCTCAAAGCCAAACTCACAACGACGCCCTAGCAACACCATTGCGTGGTGACCGTCAAGACCGTGAAATCGGTGTTGAAGTTGGTAACCTTTGCCCAATTTGTCGTGAAGGTACCGTTCAAGATGTGGGCGGTTGTCACACTTGTACCAACTGTGGTGCACAACTTAAATGTGGATTGTAGTATAATTAAGAATAGCCGCGTGCTATTCTTTTTTTTGGTGGTGATACAATGGATAGAGCATTATTGGTCGGTTTAGATTTAGGCGATTATGACATGAAACAGTCGATGAACGAACTGTCAAGTTTGGTTGAGACACTTGAGATTAAAGTGATTGATCAATACGTTCAAAAGGCCAGTTTACCAAATGGACGTACGTATGTAGGTACCGGTAAAGTGGATGAATTAAAGAAAGCCATTGAGGTGCTCGATATCGATATCGTGATTTTTAACGATGAGTTGTCACCAGCACAAATCAGAAACTTAGAAAAAGAACTGGATGTTCAAATCATGGACAGAAGTTTTTTAATTTTACAAATTTTCTCCAAACGCGCACAAACCAAAGAAGCCTTATTGGAAGTATCCCTCGCACAACAACGTTATATGTTGCCGCGCTTGATTGGTTTATCTTCAAGTTTATCACGTCAAGGTGGGGGTTCATTCAACGCCAAAGGGGCCGGTGAAACCCAACTTGAACTCGATCGTAGACGAATTGACGCGAATATCGTTCAACTTGAACGTGAATTGAATAAGATAAAAAAAGAAAAAGAAACGGCACGTAAACGCCGTCAAAATAACGAGATTCCCATGGTTTCCTTGGTTGGTTATACCAACGTCGGTAAGTCAGCGACCATGAATGCCATACTCGATTATATCCTTAAAGTGAGCGATAAAACCGTCGTTGAAAAAGACATGTTATTTGCGACACTATCGACATTTTCTAGACGTATCAAACCTGAGAAAAAACCAGAATTCATCTTAACCGATACCGTTGGTTTTGTCTCGAGGTTGCCACACGATTTGGTGCGCTCGTTCGAATCCACATTGAGTGAAGTTAAACATGCCGATTTGATACTTTATGTGATGGATGGGTCTAGTTCATTAGCGCCGATGCAAATCGAAACCACTTCAGCTGTATTGAAAACATTGGAAGCCGATCAAATACCACATCTGTATGTATTGACCCATAAAGATATGATGTTTGCAGACCACGTGGGGTACCATCACGACATCGCCATATCGAATAAAACGTATGAAAATATCGACCGTTTGATTGACCTCATTTATCAAAAAACTTATGGTAAAAAAGTGATTGTTACGCTCAATATCCCTTACAGTGAACACGGTGTTTTACATCACCTTGAAAATGATACCAACATCTTATCGAAAGTCTATAGCGATGCTGGCACAGAGGTCTTGGTTGAGCTGTATGAAAAACAACTGAAACAGTTCCTACCTTACTACAAGAAAGACATCATATTATGACAAAAAGACCCTGAAATTATATCAGGGTCATTTCTTTTTGGTGTTCTATCTCTTGATCAAAATACGTGTTGATGATTTCAACAAACTCAGACCAAGTCTTGACTTTGGACAACCTGTCTTTGGTTTCTTTGGCGTTGTGTAAGCCTTTGAAATACCAAGTGCCTTGTCCACGCATTTGTAACATCGCGAGGTGTTCGCCTTTCAAATCCATCAATGATTTACCATGTTCAAGAATCATTTGTTTGATCTCTAATAAAGAAGGTTTTGGGGCTTCTTCACCAGTTTGTAAGTAGTGATTGATCTCATAAAAAATCCAAGGGTTCCCTAAAGCGGCTCTACCCACCATCACGGCGTCTACGCCAGTATAGTCTAACATGCGTTTGGCTGATGGACCATCTTTGATGTCGCCATTGCCAATGACTGGAATCTTCACTGCAGCCTTAACCGCTTTGATTACATCCAAATCTGCCAAGCCTGTATACATTTGGCTTCGGGTTCTGCCATGGATTGTAATCGCGCTGGCTCCTGCCGCTTCTGCTTTTCTCGCAATTTCAACGGCGTTGACACATGTATGGTCCCAACCAGCTCGAATCTTGACTGTGACTGGTTTGGATACATTGGCTTTGATGGCTTTGATGATGTCATATACTTTATCTGGGTCTTTGAGTAACGCTGCGCCAGCTTGTGCACGTTGTGCTACTTTGGGTACTGGACAACCCATGTTGATGTCGATGATGTCACAATCCGTATGCCGATCGACATATTTCGCCGCTTCTACCATGGTTTCCACATCTGCACCAAATATTTGTTGGGCATATGGGTGTTCTCCAGGTACGGAAGCAAGTAAATCTTTGGTTTTCTCATTATCATGTGTCAAGCCTTTGTCGGATACCATCTCTGCGAATACGACACCAGCCCCTAAGTTTCTCGATATTAAACGAAACGAAGCGTTCGATACCCCTGCCATTGGCGCGAGGACGACCTTCGAATCGACGTTTATTTTGTCAATTTTAAATCCCATGTCTATAACAACCTTTCCATAGTATTGTATCATAACAGTGTAATTATTCAACAAAGTTGGCACTTGTGGTAAAATGATTTTCGAGGTGTTCTTTTATGAAAGATTATTGTTTAATTTCTACTGCCTATCAAGGCGAAGCACGCATATATGTATCTTATTCTAAAGCTTTGGTTGAAAAGGCACGAACCACACACGGCACTTGGCCAACTGCGTCTGCCGCTTTGGGTCGTTTTTTAACCGTATCTGCGATGATGGGACTCATGTTAAAAGACGGTGAATCCATCACACTCAAAATTGAAGGGGATGGCCCGATCGAATACATGTTGGTGGAAACCAACGCGAATGGTGAAGTCCGCGGAGATATTAAAAATCCTGAAGTCTATTTGACTTATAACAGCGGCCCTAAAGCGGGAAAACTCGCGGTAGGTAAAGCGGTGGGTAATGGTTATTTACACGTTACCAAAGATTTGAATATGCGTCACAATTTCACATCCAGCATTGAGCTAGAAACCGGGGAAATTGGGGATGATTTTACCTACTATTTCACATCGTCTGAACAAACCCCATCGGCGGTGGGTTTAGGTGTGTTGGTCGATACAGATCAATCCATCAAACAAGCAGGTGGTTTCATCGTTCAGTTGTTACCCAATGCTTCTGAACAAACCATCACACAGATTGAAAAAGTACTTGCCTATATTCAGGCTGTCACCGAACTCTTTGAACAGGGTTTAACTGTCGAAGACATCACAGATATCTTATCGAATGGTACAGCGAAGCGCTTATCTGAACATGACATCGCCTATGTTTGTCATTGTTCAAAAGAAAAATTCGCTAAATCCTTAGAAAAATTGGATGCGAAAACCTTACAGACATTCATCGAAGAAGACCATGGTGCTGAAGTCGTTTGTCATTTTTGTAAAACCAAATATCACTTTTCAGAAGACGAACTCAAAAAAATTCACATTGAAAAGCAATAAATGCCATCTTTAGATGGTTTTTTTTATGTTCTCATCATAAATCAATCAATTATCCTTGTTCAAAATCGATGTGGTGATATAATAATACAAAAGATTGGGAGATGGTCTTATGAAAAAGACCCAACTATGGTGGTTCTTGTTCATCTTCTTCCTTACAGGCTGTCAAGCGATACCTACCTCACAAACCGAGTTTGAGTTTACATTTGAAACGGTGAATGAGCAGGTATACATTACCGGTTATGTCGGGAAGATACCGAAAAATATAACCCTACCAGCGAAATATGAGAACGCCCCAGTGTATGGCATCCGTAAAGATGCTTTCAGACTCGCTAAAGTAGAAAAAGTCAACGTACCGGCTTCTATTGAAGTCATCGAATCCGGTGCCTTTTACGCGGCCAAATTGAATGAAATCACATTCCCAGACAACGCCAAATTAAGAATCATTCATAGCTATGCTTTCGCTTATACACAACTGATTGAAATCGAAATCCCATCTACTGTGGTTTCATTTGGTGATTATGCATTTACGCACAGTACCCTTGAAGAAGTTATATTTAAACCCGCATCACAATTGAAAACGATTGGTAAATACGCTTTTTATAACAATGTGATGTTGAATTTTATAGAGCTCCCTGATGGCGTTACTACCATCGACGATTTCGCTTTCTATGCCGCTTTCAAAATGTCATTCATCACCATTCCTGAAACAGTAACAAAGATTGGTAAGGATGCTTTTGGTTTCACCCGTTTATTGAATCGTATCGTTGTCGATGACAATAACCAAAACTATCAAGACATTAATGGCGTCTTATTGAGTAAAGATGGGGTTCGTTTAATTCATTACCCATCGAATCACTTGGAGAGAAAATATACCTTACCGGATAGTGTCGTTGTCATTGAAGACCGGGCATTCATGGGGTCACGCATTGAACAAATCACATTTACACCACAATCCCAATTGAGAACGATTGGTAAAATGGCCTTTAAACAAACACGATTGAAAGGTAACTTGCACATCCCTCAAGGGGTTACTGCGATATATGAAGAAGCGTTTTATACCAAAGATATCAAGTCTGCGTTCATACCGAACTCTGTAACCTATATTGGTGAGGATGCTTTTGAAAAGTTCTATATCCAAAACATATTTCTCGCATTCGAAGAGAATTCCATCAATAAAACAAACGCTTTGAATTTCGTCATCGGTAATGTCTTCTATCTTGCAACCTACGGTGAAACAGCACAGTATTCTTACATAAAGTTTCCAACAGAAGTCTACATATATGAATACATTCCGACACCGGTGACCTATGATGTTACCATTCCTGACAATATTGAAGGGTTGCCTGTGACACGTATCATGTCAAGTGCGTTCATGAACTCATTTATCACAAAAATAACCATTGGGGTCCATGTCGAAGTGATTCATAGCCGTGCATTCTTGAATGCAGAGAAACTCAAACAAGTGGTATTCGTTTCAGGGTCTGAAATGAGATCCATCAACGGATTCTCCTTCTACGGTACCGATGCTTTGGATACGTTGGTTTTACCCGAAGGGTTAAACACCATTCAATTTGGGGCATTTATGAGCACGGGATTAGAATACATCTATATCCCAAACAGTGTAAACAATGTCGCCATGAACGTGTTTTTAGATAATCCAACCTTAACGATTTATACCGCACATGCAGCGATACCTGCCACATGGGATCCATCATACAATCCCGACAATGTACCAGTCATATACAACGCCACGCCATAATTATGGGGTGGCGTTTTTGAAAAAAAAAGAAGCCTATTCGGCCTCTTCAAATTTTTTAAGTTCTTGAAGTAATGGTTTGAGTGGTAAGCCGACAATCGTGAAAAAGTCGCCGGTGTAATGGTCAACAAATTGTTCACCTAACCCTTGAATCGCGTACGAACCGGCTTTATCCATCGGTTCACCTGTTTTGATGTAATCATAAATTTGTAAGTCGTTATAATTTTTCATCCATACTTCAGCCATGGTAAAGAAAAGAACTTCTTTTTGGCTACTTAAAATGCATACCCCTGTGTAAACTTCATGCTTATCATCATCAAGTAATTTGAGCATTCGATAGGCATCGGCTTCATCTTTTGGTTTGCCCAAGACTTCACCGTCTTTTACAACAATGGTATCGGCTGCGATGATGATATCGTTTGGTTTGTGTTCCAAAACGGCCAACGCTTTTCGTTTGGCGAGTATCATCACCAGTTTTTCTGGTTTCATTTTTTCATTGACGGTTTCATCCACATTGAGTGCGAAAGTTTCGAATTCGACACCGGCGTCTTCGAGTAATTTCTTTCGTCTCGGTGAATTGCTGGCTAATATATACATATAGTCCCTCCAATTAATTCATTATAGCACAAATTCAAAATCCACAAACTGAAAAATTAATCTAACCTCTATGATATAATAATGAGTTGAAAAGAGGGGTTCTATGTTAAACATCGTCAAAGAAAAACTGAATCCGTTCTTTGATCATCCTTGGGTGGTCTCGGTATCCACTGGTGTGGATTCGATGGTACTACTCGATTTGGTGAGGTCTTTATCACACCCGTTGGTTGTGGTTCACTTCAACCACCAAAAGCGTGAAGCCTCCTGGATTGAAGCCGATTACTTACAGTCTTATTGTGAAAAATATGGACTGATTTTTGAGTATGTTCTACTCAATATCGATGAAGGCAACTTCCATGATGAAGCCCATAAGCAACGTAAACACCACTTGGAACGTGTGGCTTGTACACATAAAACACCTTATATTTTAACCGCCCACCACGCCAATGACTTGGCAGAAACGGTATTGATGAAATTATCTAGAGGATCCAATTTATTGGGTTATGCCGGCTTACAAACGGTCTCTAAACAAGGGAATTTCATTTATATTAAACCCTTATTAAGTATTTCAAAGGCATCTCTTTACGACTACGCTAAAAACCATCAAATTCGATTTTTTGAAGACGCTTCGAACCAGGATAATTTGTATACCAGAAATCGTTATCGAAAAAACATCGTGCCTGAACTCATTGAAGAAAACCCGCAGTTCTTGGATAAGGTTGTACAATACAGCAATCACCTCTATGAAGCCTTTTCCTATATCCGTAAACAATCCAAAAACTACTTAAATGCCAATCAAAACAGAATTCAATTATCGACATTCTTTTTAGAAGATGTCGTGATTCAAAAAGATATTCTAGCTTGTCTTTTGGAATCCCATAAAGTCGAATTTAATCAGTTGAAAATCGAAAGCATTTTAACTTTTTTAAACACCAGTGGTCCCAATCAGTCCTATCAACTGTCTGAATCCTTGATTTTAAAGCGTATTTACCAAAAAGTTGATATCATTCAGTCGGTTACCACCAAGCCTTTTCATCACGTCCTCGATTTGAATGCTTTTAACGTCTTAGAAACTATGGGCTTCGTCACATTTTTGGACGCCCCTAGCAATTCATCTTTTTATGAAATAAAACTATGTTATAATAAATTAGCGTTACCTTTGGTAGCGAGAAGCCGACAACCCGGCGATGTGCTCGAATTTGATTATGGTAAAAAGAAGCTTAAGGATTATTATATTGACCATAAGATTCCTATGGATATCCGAAATCGTGACATCATCATCGCCGATCAAACCGGACGCATTTTGTCCGTATTGGGTCGTTATTACAACACATCACCAGATTTAGAAAGCATCATCAAGCTACGATACAAGAGGGGGTATTAATGATGAGTATTTACAATGACATTGAGAGAGTATTGGTTAGCCAAGCCGAAATTGAAGCCATTTGTCAAAGACTAGGCAAACAAATCACAGCAGATTACCAAGGGAAAGATAGACCCATCTTGTTGGGCCTATTAAAAGGTTGTGTCCCTTTCATGTCTGATTTATCGAAACACATCGATTTACCAATTGAGATTGAATACATGGACGTGTCAAGTTACCATGGAAACATCACATCTTCAGGAGACGTCAAAATCCGTAAAGACATGAACACCTCTGTGATGGACCGCGACATCTTGATTGCTGAAGACATTGTCGACACAGGTAAAACCCTCGATACCATCGTTAAGTTGCTTAGACACCGCGGGGCGAGATCGGTGGAGGTCGTCACTTTACTCGATAAACCTGCGGGGCGTGTGATTCCATTTACACCTAAGTATGTGGGTACCATCGTACCTAAAGAATTCGTTGTGGGTTATGGTTTAGATTACAACGAATTGTACCGTAACATCCCATTTGTTGGGGTATTAAAACCAGAAATATATAAGAAATAGTGAGGCATTTTCATGCAAGATCCTAAAACACCAAACAATATGAAGAAAGCCCCAATGAACTATGGGATTTATATCATCGCCCTCATCGTTCTTTTTGGTACGTTCTTCTTCATCCAAAACTTATTTAAGCCAAATACGCCTGAAACGCTCACTCCAACCGAGTTTGAAACCAAACTAGATGCGGGTGATTTTGCAGGTATGACCATCAAATACACACCAATTGGTGGTGAGGAAAACAATGTATACCGCGTCACCATCGTGGATGCAGAAGGTCCGAAATATGTATTTGAAATATTCATGCCCGCTTTAAATGATATCCTTTTAAAAATTGATGAGACCGATAACATCACGCTCGATTACGTGGAAAAATCCACCATCACGATTTGGACGGTATTGTTCAATGTGATTATCCCATTGGTATTTGTCATCGCAATCATCATCTTCTTATACCGCACCATGAGTGGTGGCGGTAACAACAAAGCCTTTGAATTCTCCAAATCTCGTGCACGTTTATCCAATTCCAAAACCGTCACATTTAAAGATGTCGCTGGTTGTGACGAAGAAAAAACCGAGTTGGTTGAAGTCATCGACTTCTTGAAGTTCCCAAGAAAATATAAAGAAATGGGTGCACGTATCCCTAAAGGTATCCTCCTTGTGGGTTCACCTGGTACCGGTAAAACACTCTTAGCGAAAGCCGTTGCGGGTGAAGCAAGCGTACCATTCTTCTCCATTTCCGGTTCTGACTTCGTTGAAATGTTCGTCGGTGTCGGTGCGTCTCGTGTCAGAGACTTATTCAGAGTTGCGAAAGAAAGTGCCCCTTGTATCATATTCATCGATGAAATTGATGCGGTAGGTAGACAAAGAGGTGCTGGTATGGGTGGCGGTCACGATGAACGTGAACAAACCCTAAACCAACTACTCGTTGAAATGGATGGATTCAATCCAAATGCCGGCATCATCATCATGGCAGCAACCAACCGTCCAGATGTCTTAGACCCAGCTTTATTAAGACCAGGTCGTTTCGACAGACAAATTACCATCAACTTACCAGATGTCATCGGTAGAGAAGCCATCCTTAAAGTCCACGCTAGAAACAAAAAGATTTCTCCAGACGTGAAGTTTGAAGATGTGTCCCACCGCATCCCTGGATTCTCTGGGGCTGACATTGAAAACCTATTGAATGAAGCTGCTTTACTCGCTGCCAGAGCCAATCGAAAGATGATTGAATTGTCTGACATCGATGAGGCGGTTGACCGCGTCTTAATGGGGCCAGCGAAGAAATCTCGTAAAGTCACCGAAAAAGAAAGAAAGATCATTTCTTACCATGAAGCGGGTCACGCTGTCATTGGTATTAAACTAGAAAACGCAAGCATCGTTCAAAAAGTGACCATCATCGCCAGAGGGCGTGCTGGTGGCTACAACCTCATGTTACCTAGAGAGGAAGGTTACCTTCGTACGAAGAAAGCCCTACTGGAAGAAATTACAGGTAACTTAGGTGGTCGTGTGGCTGAAGAACTCGTCTTTGGCGATGTTACCACTGGGGCTTATCAAGATTTCCAAACAGCCACCAAGATTGCGAGAGCAATGGTCACTGAGTATGGTATGTCCAACTTAGGTCCAATCCAATATGAGTCTCAACAAGGCTCTGTATTCCTCGGTAGAGATTACTTGAAAGAACGTAACTTCTCTGACCAAGTCGCCCTAGAAATCGATAAAGAAGTCAGAGAAATCATCACCGGTTGTTATGAAGAAGCTAAACGTATCATCATTGAACACCGTGATTTACTCGATACCATCACCCATTACTTACTTGAAGTTGAAACCTTGAATAAACAAGACATCGATGAAATTGTAAGTACAGGTAAACTCGGTTGGTGGGAAGAAAGAAAGCTCAGAAAAGATGAACCTGCAGCCTCTTTAAATCCACTCGACCAAAAGGATGAAAATCCGTTGGAAAAATCCAATGAGACTCGATAAGTATTTAAAAGTATCACGCTTAATCAAACGTAGAACGGTAGCGAAAGACGCTGCATTGGCTGACTTAATCATGATCAATGATAAAGTCGCTAAGCCAGCTTCTACTGTGAAACCTGGGGATGTTTTAACCCTCCATTTTGGACTTAAAATATTGACCGTTAAAGTGGTTTCCATCGATATCCCGAAACCCAAGTCGGAAGATGTCATGTTTGAACTCATCAGTGAAACAAAAAAGTCGTAACGTAGTTATGGCTTTTTTATTGGGTATCATGTATAATGAATATGCTATTTTTAGGAGGTAACCACATGGATTATACTGAATTAACCGAACAAGAACGTATAAGACGTCAAAAAATGGAAGAATTAAGAGCAAAAGGTGTCGATCCATTTGGTTCAAGATTTGACCGAACAACCACAACCCAAGCGATTAGAAATCAATATGAACAATACACACACGATGAACTTGAACAAATGAATGTTGAAGTCATCATCGCAGGCCGTATCATTCGTAAAAGAGACCAAGGTAAAGCTGGTTTCTTACAACTTCAAGATAGAGATTCCAACATCCAAGTCTATGTCAGAAAAGACGCGATTGGCGATGACGCTTTTGAAGTATTTTTAAGCGGTGACCTAGGTGATATCGTCGGTATCAAAGGTCATGTTTTTAGAACTAAAACCAATGAACTCACCGTCAAAGCGAGTGAATATACCCATTTAACCAAAGCATTACGCCCACTACCTGACAAGTTCCACGGTTTACAAGACGTGGAAGAATCCCGTCGTAGACGTTATGTGGATTTAATCGTCAATGAAGAATCCAGAAGAATCGCGATGCTTAGACCTAGAATCATCCGTGAAATTCAAAAATTCTTTGATGGTCGTGGTTTCATCGAAGTCGAAACCCCAGTACTTCACCCAATTTTAGGTGGTGCTGCTGCTAGACCATTCGTCACACACCACAATACCTTAGACATGCCATTTTATCTTCGTATCGCTACTGAGTTACCATTAAAACGTTTGATCGTGGGTGGCTTAGAAGCGGTCTATGAAATCGGACGTTTGTTCCGTAATGAAGGCATGGATGCGAAACACAACCCTGAATTCACCACCATTGAAGCGTATTTAGCTTACTCTGATATGGAAGGCATGATGGATTTGGTGGAAGACGCGATGTCTACTGTGGTTTATAACATCTTAGGTAAATACGACATCACTTACGGTGAAAAACAAATCAACATGGCACCAAAGTGGGCGAGAGTTCATATGGTTGAAGCCATCAAACAAGTCACAGGTGTTGACTTCTTCGAAATCGATGATTTAGAAACCGCGACAAAGGTTGCTAAAGAAAAACACATCAAAGTTGAAAAGCATTATGGCGTTGGACACATCATTCAATCGTTCTTTGATGAGTTCGTTGAAGACACCATCACACAACCAACTTTTGTTTATGGACACCCAATTGAAGTTTCACCATTAGCGAAAAAGAATGCTCAAAACCCAAGATTTACTGACCGTTTTGAATTGTTCATAGATGGTAGAGAATACGCGAACGCGTTCTCTGAGCTCAATGACCCTGTGGATCAAAGAGGCCGTTTTGAAGACCAATTGAAAGAAAAAGAATTGGGTAACGATGAAGCGACCGAAATGGACATCGACTTCGTAGAATCCCTTGAATACGGGATGCCTCCAGCAGGTGGTTTAGGGATTGGTATCGACAGATTTATCATGCTCATTTGTAACGTGAATAATATCCGAGATGTCATTCTATTCCCACATATGAAACACAAACCTTGATAACGACTAAAAGCCCTTAGATGTGATGTCTAAGGGCTTTTCTTATCTTCTGTTATTTATGCTCTTGAACTGAATCCGTTGAATACAAGGTTCAAAATGATACCGACAACTGCTGCCAAGCTCATGCCTGTCAATGCCGCTGTGGCTGTAATTTGAATGGCTGCACCACCCAAACCTAAGACCAACATGGTGGATACGATGATGAGGTTCTTCATGTTACCCAAATCTGTTTTATCTTTAATCAAGACCTTAACACCATTGGCTGCGATTAAACCATACAATACGACGGTCATACCACCAATGACTGCCCATGGAATACTTGAAATGAACGCTTGAATGTACCCGAAGAATCCGAGTAATATCGCGAATATCGCCGCTAAACCAGTGACATACACTGATCCCACTTTAGTAATGGCTACTACGCCTGTATTTTCACCATATGTGGTGTTTGCAGGACCACCAATCGCGCCAGCAACTAGGGTTGCGATACCGTCACCCATGAGTGTTTTATCCAAGCCCGGGTCTTTGATGAAGTCATTGCCTGTAATTTCACCCAATACAACGTGGTCACCAATGTGTTCTGCGATTGTAACAAACGCTAGTGGCGCGAACACCAATACCGCGTCTAAATTGATATTATATGTACCGAAAAATTGGAAATTTGGCACTTGGAAAAAGGATACTTCTTTAAAAATTTCAAAATCGACAATACCGAAGAATATCGCTGCGATATAACCTACGAAAATAGCCAATAGGAATGGAACGATTTTGATGAATCCTTTGCCATAAACCGCCATTGCAGAAACAGCAATGAATGTAATGAGTGCCACTGCAGCAACTTTACCGTTGAATCCGTCTACACCTAAGCCGATGTTATTCACTGCAACCCCTGCTAAACCCAAACCAATGATGATGATCATCGGTCCAATAACCACAGGTGGTAATAAATGTTTTAACCATGCGCTACCCACAAATCGAATAATGAGTGCGACGACCACATAAATCAAACCTACCACCATCAAGCCTATAAAACTGCTGTCAAATGAACCAGATGCAGTCGCGACTGCTGTGATGGTTGTCATATAAGCAAAGCTACTACCTAAATACACAGGCACTTTGCCTTTGGTGCATAAAATGTAGATGAGGGTACCTAAACCACTCGCTACCAAAGCCACACCGATGTCTAACCCGGTGATGAGTGGTACGAGTACAGTTGCGCCAAACATTGCGAATACGTGTTGTAGACTCAATACAATCCACTTCACGATCGATGATGGTCTTTCTTGAATCCCGACAATCAATTTTTCTTCCATACTGTTCTCCTTTTCTTGAAAAGGCCTTTTAACAAAAAAAGACACCACTGGTGTCCTTTAAATGTATAGGTAAAAATGATTCCGTTACCTTAAAATGCTCACAGGCATCTTTTAAAGGACCTTCACTGTTAGTAGTATATCAAAATTTATGGAAAGTTCAAGACCCAAAATGACATTTTACAAAAAGAAAAGGTAGACCGTGTTGTCTACCTTCGTTCATTTAGATTAATCCGAGTTCATCTGCGATATCAAAGAAGATGTTGTTGATTGGATAATAGTCCATCGACAATTCTTTATAAATACCTTCAGTGACGTTATCGAGTTTGTCATGGAGTTCTTTAGGCGCGTCCCCTTGTTTTTCAAGGATGGCTAAAATTTCATGTTCAATATCGATCAATGATTGCATATGTTGTTCATTCGGTTCTTCAATCGCACCAATGAGTTCATTTTGAAAGTCCAATGTATCTAGTAATAGAATGACTGTCCCCGCATGCTTATTCATCATTTCAACGTCGCCGTTGTAATCATGTTCTAATATGAGTTTGATATTTTCAAAAGCATCAAATAAATAATAGAAACCAGTTTCAAAAATATTGCTTTCTTCGGATGACAATTCTTTTTCTTCAATTTTTTTGTTGTATAAGAACTCCAATACTTCTACGACGTATTTGAAACGTTCATAGATGTTAGAGTTGAGTTCTTTCAACCCTTCGACTAAATCGCTAGACTCAATGACCCAGTTAGCGTAATCGTGATATAGTGCATCAACCATAGTTCACACCTCCGACTTAATATAATTATACAAATAATTCCCACTTTATCAATACTTTTACAAAATTATTACTGGCGTGAATTTTTTTATCATTTTTATGTGACGTTTCACAAATCACTTTGATTTGAAAATCAAAATGGATTTGTTATCATAAAATCAACGAATCAAGAAAGTAGGTTTGCTTATGCTAAAAAACAAAGTGTATGATGCACGATTTTTGACCCCACTCATGGTGGTGATTGCGTATGCATGGATCCAATTATTGAACCTCTCCGGATTGAGAACCAATGCTGGTATGGTATACCAGATGATTCTCGTCTTGTATGTCTTTTTCCTCACATTTTATAAACCCATTAAACCACTTCAAAAAATCTTTCTCGTTTTTGGTATTCTGTTTTGTTTGGTTGGGGATATGGCGCTATCTCGCGCTTTTGACACACCGAGCGGTTATCGCTTACCCATCGGTATGGGACTGTTTTTTGTAGGTCACATGAATTTCATATTGGGTATTTTATCCTTTAGAAAACCCAAGTTAAAGGACTTCAAAAAGCAATTTATCATCGTGTTTTCTGTGATTGTTTTATTATTCATATTCACCGTCTTCAATCCCGACGAAATGTTATTATCCATATTAGCGATTGTATATGCGGTTGCCTTGGGGTTGGGATTAACCATTGGCTTAGCATTGAAAGACAATCCGATTTATCGTTATTTAGCTTACGGTTACGGGATCTTTATCTTCTCAGACTGGTTGATTGCCATCAGAGCCATCAAAGGGTGGAATACCCCAGACTTGATTAATAACCAAGGGGTTTGGTTCACCTACATTCTCGCACTATCCTTAATCTGTTACTCCGTGGTTCATTTAAACTCAAACAAACGATAAGAAAACGACCTAGTCTGATGGCTAGGTCGTTTGTTTTATGGGGTTGTAATTAAGCTTGGTTTACAGATCCGAACATCGTTAGTTTTTCTCTAACGGTCTTCTTGATTGCTTCAACACCTGGCGCTAATAACTTACGCGGGTCAAAGCCTTTGGATTCTAAATCCTTACCAGCTTCGATATATTTACGTGTTGCTTCAGCGAATGCCAATTGTAATTCGGTGTTTACGTTGATCTTAGTGACGCCTAAAGAGATCGCTTTTTTGATCATGTGTTCAGGAATACCTGTACCACCGTGTAAAACTAGAGGTACTCTGTTGGTGACTCTTTGTACTTCTTGTAGTACATCAAAGTCTAATCCCTTCCAGTTTGCAGGGTATTTACCATGAATGTTACCGATGCCTGCTGCGAATAAATCGACGCCTAAGGACGCGATCAATGCACATTCTTTTGGATCAGCCAATTCACCAGCACCAATGACGCCGTCTTCTTCGCCGCCGATGGAACCAACTTCTGCTTCAACAGATACGCCTTTAGCGTGGCATGCTGCAACAATTTCTCTGGTCTTTTCAACGTTTTCAGCGATTGGATAATGTGAACCATCAAACATGATGGATGTGAAGCCAGCTTCTAATGCTTTGTAAGCACCTTCGTATGTACCATGGTCTAGATGAACTGCCACAGGAACGGTGATGCCTTGTGACGCGATCAATTCTCTGACCATCGCCATAACTAAACGATAACCACCCATATATTTAGCTGCACCTTCTGATACACCTAAGATGATTGGGGAGTTCAATTCTTGTGCAACTTGTAGGGTTGCTTTTGTCCATTCAAGGTTATTGATGTTGATTTGAGCGACGCCATAACCGTTATCTCTAGCCTTGATTAACATTTCTTTTGCAGAAACTAATGCCATTTTTATGTCCTCCTAGTTATTATGTAATGTCCACTATGTATTATACGCTTAATTGCCTTATTTTACAAATAAGTATTGCGTGAAAACGATTATCATTTTGCTTGTTTATTCACAATCGCTGCTTCGATGAATCCTTTAAAAATCGGATGAGGGCGAAGTGGTCTAGATAAGAACTCTGGGTGGAACTGACACGCGATGAAGAATGGATGCTCTGGGATTTCAATCATCTCGACTAAGTTGAGTTTTTCATGAAGACCTGAAAAAACCATCCCATACGATTCAAACGCATCACGATACGCATTATTAAACTCATAACGATGTCTATGACGTTCTTCAATCACATCTTTTTGATAAAGTTTTTGAGCTAAAGTATTGGGTTTGATGTGGCAGGTATACAGACCTAAACGTTGTGTCCCCCCCAAGTCCTTTGTCAAATCTTGGGTATGCATCAAATCGATGATTGGGTACTTGGTATTTGGGTCAATTTCTGTGGTGGTTGCTAAACCAATGCCCATGACATTTCTCGCAAATTCGATTGAAGCCAGTTGTAACCCATAACAAATGCCAAAGAATGGTACGTTATTGGTTCTAGCGTATTGAATCGCTGCCATTTTACCCTCAGTGGCGCGTTCACCAAACCCGCCAGGGACCAATACACCATCTGAACCCGCGAGGACTTCTTTTACATTGTCATTGTTGATCTTTTCAGCGTTCAAATACTTAATATTGATGTTTTTGCCAAAGTGATATCCTGCATGTTTTAAGGATTCAGCCACCGATAAATAGGCATCGTGTAAACTGACATACTTCCCTACCAATGCGATGTTAATGGTATCTTTGGCATGTTCAATTTTGTGAATCAAGTCGATCCAAGGTGTTAAATCCGCCTCTTTTTTCGCTTCTAGTTCGAAGTGTTCTAAAATCAAGTCATCGATTTTTTGAGCTTTCAAGTTTGGAATGGTCTTGTATAAAACATCGACGTCTACCGATTCAAACACATGTGTGGTTTCAACGTCACAAAATAACGCAATCTTTTCTTTGGTTGATTTCGCTACAGGTACTTCACTTCTTAAGACGATCATGTCTGGTGAAATCCCTAAGGATCTCAATTCTTTCACTGAGTGTTGGGTCGGTTTGGTTTTGATTTCATTCGCTGCACGTAAATATGGTAATAAGGTGGTGTGGATGTATAATGTGTTTTTGTGTCCAAAGTCACGTCTAGCTTGTCTGATGGCTTCTAAAAATGGGAGCGATTCGATGTCCCCGACGGTACCGCCAATTTCGGTGATGACCACATCGGCTTTGGATGAAATCGCAACCCTTTTTAGGCGATCTTTGATTTCATTTGTGATGTGTGGGATGACTTGGATGGTCGCCCCTAAGTAAACGCCTTTTCGTTCTTTGTCGATGACGGTTTGATATATTTTACCCGTCGTCACTGAAGAATCTTTCGACAAGTTTTCATCGATGAAGCGTTCGTAGTGTCCTAAATCTAAGTCTGTTTCACAACCATCGTCGGTAACAAACACCTCACCATGTTGGTAAGGCGACAATGTCCCTGGGTCGACGTTGATGTACGGGTCGAATTTTTGCATAAATACTTTGAGTCCACGACTCTTTAAAAGCTGTCCTACGGTTGATGCCATAATGCCTTTACCAAGCGATGAAACGACACCGCCAGTAACGAAAATAAACTTTGTTTTCATCTCTCCACCTCGAAAATTATAAAATAAAAAGGTCTCCCTTAACAGGAGACCTTATATGAGTTGCCCTTCTTAATTATATCAAATTAAAATCTATGAATCAACGAGATTTTTACTTGTCGTACATGTCTTCGTAATCGTCCATGATTTCATTGTAATCATCGTCGTCGAAGTCAATGTCTTCTTCATCCTCGATAATGATGACGTCTTCTTCGTCGTCGAGTAATAGGCTTTCTTCCTCTTCATCATCTGGAAGGATACCATCCTCTTCTTCTTCGTCCTCTTCATCGTCTTTGAGTTCAAGTTCATCTTCTTCAGGAATATAGTAGTCATCCACAGTCAATGTGTCGTCTTCTTCTTCCTCTACCACATCTTCTGCAGTGTTGAAATAAGAACCATCTTTATCCCAAAGTTCAAGGTTATTTTCTTTTAAATCCCATTCATCATTGCCACAAAAAACGAATTTTGCGGACAAGGTCATGTCAATGTATAGTTGTGTTAATCTTTCGCTATCTTCTTTTGAAATGTCTTTCAAAGCTGCGACTGATTCTAATAAATCGTAGATGTTTTTTTTGCCTTCAGATCTTAAAATTTCTTCTGCAATTTCAACCATGGATTTGTTTACATACGTTTGTTTAGCCATAGTTTCCTCCTAAAATACTATATTATTGTATACGATGTGCTATGTTTTTGCAAGACTTTTATTTGAATAATCGAAATTGCACGATTTTCTCTGTCGTTTGTCCTTCGATTTGATGACGATACGCAATTTCAATTAAATCTGGGGTCACTGTGAGGGCGTGCGTCTCGACAATCGACTTAAATAGGATGCCTTCTTGACGATAATACCCCATCGTTCTTTGGTGGGGAATATAGGATTCTTGGAAGGTAACTTCACCAGTGCGACGGATTAAAACCTCGTTTAATTTATAATAAACGACAACGAGGCTGGCGCTACTTGGGTCCTGATATGTAATTTTACCTGGTTCAAATGTAGAATCGATTGTATAGCTTTCTGTTTGGCCGTCTGTGGTAATGGTTAAAATCATGCCATCAAAATTCTAGCCAAGACGAGGATTGCAAGAATAACGACGATGATGATCAATAACTTCATCATCTTTTTCGCAATCGCGAACACACCAAATATGATGACTACAGCTAAGCCCAATGTGCCTAGTATCTTCATCCATTCTGGTAGTGGCATGATGACGTCGTTGTAGAAGTTGAGTGCTAACCCGTCAAAGTTAACCAATTCTTCCAACATCGAATCTAAATCCCCGAAAATGCTCATTAAGAATGCCCAAATTTGATCTAGTATTTCCATATACGTTATCTCCTATTCGTACTTTTGTCTATTATTCAGTGCGAGTTCTAGGGTGTGGTCATCCGCGAAACTCAAGTCTGCACCGACTGGAATGCCATATGCGATACGAGAAACTTTAATGCCTTTTGGCTTTAACAATTCCTTCAAATACTGTGCAGTGAGTTCACCTTCGACAGTACCAGCCAAAGACAATATGATTTCTTCCAATCCATTCAATCGTTGAAACAAGGATTCGATGTTTAAATCTTCCGGACCAATGCCTCGAGAAAAATCAATCGAACCGCCCAACACATGGTATAACCCATGGTATATCGGGTTTCTTTCAAGGACGAACACATCTTTGTCTTCCGAAACTACCATGAGGGTGTTTCGGTCACGGTTATTGTCTTCACATATTGGGCAATGGGCTTCCATCAGGGTGCCGCATATCGAACAATGTGAGATGTTTTGTTTCGCTTCAACCAAATGTTGGCTGAATGCGTTGATTTGATCTTTATCGATCGTAGAGATGGTATAAAGTGCCAACCTTTCAGCGGTCTTTTTACCGATACCAGGAAATTTTTTAAAATCTTCTACAAGTTTTAAAAAACTTTCAGGGTACTTCATTAGAAGCCCATCCCCATGCCTGAAGTGAATTTGCTCATTTCTTGATTGGTGGTTTTGTCCACAACTTCAACTGCATTGTTGATGGCTGCTAAAATCGCGTCTTGTAACATCTCAACATCTTCCAGTAATTCATCGGAAATTTTGATGTCGACGACTTGGTGTGAACCCAACATGACCACTCTAACACCACTGGCTGTGCCTGTGAATTCTGTCATTTGTAATCTTTCTTGGGTTTCTTGCATCTCTTTTTGAATTTTTTGTAGTTTTTTAATCATGCCTGCATTCATATAATTACTCCTTTATCATGACTTTATCTTTACCAAAGAAATCGATGGCTAAGGATACAGATCCTGGTTGCCAAGATTCTTCAGTGGCTTCATATAAACCTAAATCGAGTTTAGGTAATACTGGTTTTTTATTGCCTTCACGCCATTGTTTTGCAAAACTTGCATAAAGCACTTGCCATGAAGCGTCATCGATACAAATATAGTCTTCGATGAGTTTGGTTTTGCTATTCAATATTTCAAATACCAATTTTTTGGTATTCGGTTTCAACATCATTTGACAATTGATCTTATCCGGGTAGACGATGAGGATTTCCTTGTCTGTGGCTGCGACCAGTTTGCCTTCATGCAACAACATCGCTGCGGCTTGTAGTTTCGCATCTTTGATTTGAGGGAGGCGTTCCCACCCCTTGAGCAGTAAAGCTTTGCGGTCAACGTTGGCGGATTGTAACAATCTTTCTACGTCGCTCACGCTCACCAACGGTTTTTTATCTGTGGTGGTCTCTACATGCAGTTCTGGTGTTGAAATTTCTTTTTCTTCAACCACACGCTTAACTTCTCTTGGTGCCGTCTTAAGTTTAGAAATGTCAAATTCCAACCCTTTGATGCGTTCATGTAACCCTTGAAGTTGTTCTTGATAGTTGATGCGGTCAACATTTTGGTGGTCGATCATTTTAACGATGGCGAGTTCTAGATACGCTCGTTTTTGATTGCTCCATTTGATGTCGTTTTGGGTACCGTTCAATACTTCTAGATAAAAGTAAATGCGGTCGTTGGAATATTGCTTGGAAATGTCTTCAACGTATTTGGTTGGTCTCAATGCGTCAAATACGACGTTCTTCTCAATCAATAAGTCTCTGAGTGTTGAGATCAAATCCGATACAATCTTATTCACTTCTTTACCGTCTTCAATCATGTCATTCAACAATGAGAATGCTTCGGTGGTTTTCTTATGATAGATATAATCTAACAGTTGGATGAGGTTTTTCTTCGATACACTGCCTGAGACAGCATAAATATCTTCTTCGGTGACATCTTCATCGGAAAATGAAATGGCTTGATCGAGTAAACTTAAAGCATCTCTCAGACCGCCTTCGGCGTATCTTGCCACTTCTCTAATGGCAGCATCCGTAATTTTAATCTGTTCGATATCACGGATTTCTTTCAGTTTTTTCTCGATATCACTGGGTGAAATCCCTCTAAAATCAAAGCGTTGACATCTGGATAAGATGGTCGAGGGTATTTTATTGGGTTCTGTGGTTGCGAGAATGAATATGACGTGTTTTGGTGGTTCTTCTAATGTTTTTAATAACGCATTGAATGCGCCAGTGGATAGCATGTGAACTTCATCGATGATATAGACTTTGAATTTCCCCATGCTCGGTAAATATTTGACCTTTTCACGCAAGTCTCTGATTTCATCGACACCATTGTTGGATGCGGCGTCAATTTCAACGACATCGCCAATCGTGTTGGATTGAATCGCTTTGCATGTCGCACATTCACCACAAGCATCATTGATGGGTGCGCGTTCACAGTTAACTGCTTTGGCCAATATTTTCGCGATACTCGTTTTACCGGTACCGCGGGGACCACTAAACAAATAGGCATGTGCAATTTTGTCATGCAACAAGGCATTTTGTAATGTCTTGACGATGACTTCTTGTCCTGCTACTTCTTTAAATGTTCTAGGTCTATACGTTCTATATAACGCTTGATAGGACATATCGCACACTCCTTTGCTTTTGTATTATATCATATATGATATGAATTGGTTACTTGCCTAAACAAAATTTAGAAAATAATTCACTGATTAAATCTTCTGGGTGATAATCGCCTGTGATTTCACCAAGGGTTTGCCATGCACGCTTTAAATCGATCTCTGTCATGTCAATTGGCATGTCAATCGCGATGGCATTTAAGACGTCTTCGAGTGATTGGATGGTATCTTTGATTTTGCCGATATGGCGCATGTTTGAAATCACATTAAAGTCTTTTTCTTGGATATCTTCCATACCTAAAACTTTGACGATTTCCTTTTCTAGTTCAGCGAGTCCTTCTTTGGTCAACGTCGATAAACTCAACATATGGATGTCTAAATCGATGGCCTTACTGAGGTCGTTTTTATTACCTACAATGATGCGTTTCTTGTTTTGTGTGGCTTCTAAAAGTTCGATGTCTTCTTTTGAAATCTTTCGACTTTGGTCTAGGACTAATATGATGAGTTCTGCTTCTTCAATGGCTTTTTTAGAACGGTCTACACCAATCTTTTCAACCACATCTTTGGTTTCACGAATCCCAGCGGTATCGATGAGATTTAACGTGATGTTACCGATATTGATGTAAGCTTCAATGGTGTCTCTGGTCGTTCCTTCAATGTCTGTGACAATCGCACGTTCTTCATTGAGGAGTGCGTTCAAAAGTGAACTTTTGCCGACATTTGGTTTCCCAACAATCGCTGTTTTCACACCTTCACGCATGATTTTTCCTTTATTCGAATCATCCAACAATCGGATGAGTTTTTCCTTAATTTTGATGACTTCTGGTTTGATGAGTTCATTGCCCATGGTGGTAGCGTCATCATACTCAGGATAATCGATGTTGACTTCAATTTGCGCAATGATGTTTAAGAGTTCACCACGAATGGATTCAATCCCCTTTTTGATGTCTCCGCGAAGACCGGATAATGCCAGCTTCATCGCGTTTTCATTCTTAGCGTGGATGAGGTCCATGATCGCTTCTGCTTGGGTTAAATCGATGCGTCCATTGACATAAGCACGTTTGGAAAACTCGCCTGGTTCTGCCAATTTAATGCCGGTTTCTAAGACCCTTTCGAGTACTTTTTGAGTCACTAAAATACCCCCATGACACGAGATTTCTACCGTGTCTTCGGCGGTGAATGTTTTGGGTGCTTTCATCACGGTAACCATGACTTCATCGATGGTGTTGCCTTGCTTGTCGATGATGTGTCCATAGGTCACAGTATGCGTCTTCACTTTTAATAAATTTCTGCCCTTGAATACTTGGTTGGCGAGCTTGATTGACTCTGAACCAGAGATTCGAATGATGGCGATCCCGGCGGTTCCAAATGGGGTCGCGATGGCAGCGATGGTATCGAAAATCATGTCATCACATCCTAAGCAATATTATACAACATCCACCCCTAAAAATAAGAAAAAAACGCAGGTTTGCGTTTCTATTCTTTATTCTAGATTAAGCGTGACGACGCTTGTCATCGTCCTCTACATCGATTTCACTCTCAAGGAAATCGTGGTGAACGTGTGGAATGAATGGATTGATGCCACGTTTGATATCTCTTAGGTAGATGAATAATACCAAGAATAATCCAAAAATGGTCGCGGTAATATAATAGCCAGAACCTGCGACAAGTCCCATAATGGCGGTCGCCCAAATGGTGGCTGCTGTGGTCAAACCGATGATGGTTTTACCACCTTTCATGATGACACCTGCACCAATAAAACCAACACCAGGTAACACTTGAGCAATCAATCTTTGGTTGTCTGCTGAAGAATCTGCGCCTTGTGCTTTATACATAAATAATTGAACAATACCAATGATTGCGGTTGCCATCCCAATCAAAATATGCGCTGAAATCCCGGCGGATTTACCAATGTTTTGTCTTTCAAGTCCAATCATAAAACTAAAAAACAATGAAATGGCTAATGGTAACATCACAGTTAGCCAAAATTCACCACTTTGAAACACTTGTAATTCTACTTCAAACGGATTCATTTTTCTTTGTTCCTTTCCTCATAAATTTCGTTGAAATCGTATTTTTTATCTTCGTATTGATAGCCCAATACGGCATTTAAATTAACATTCTCAGCTGCTTTGAATATCGATTGATCCACCTCGGGATTGATCTTACGAAGTTCTGCAATCATCGTTTTAATCTCTCTACGTTTGGATGATGTTTTGCTTGCTACCACGGTGCACCCACAGTTCATTGATTGTATACCATTGGTTTTTGTGAATCTTAGGATGTCTGCTTCTTTGATGTAAAAGAGTGGTCTAATGAGCTCGATATCATCAAAGTTATCGGCAGTAATTTTAGGTACCATGGTCTTAAACTGTCCCCCATATAAAACATTCAACATGGTGGTCTCAATTACATCATCAAAATGGTGACCTAAGGCCAATTTATTACAACCCAGTTCTTGAGCGGCATTGTATAAAAATCCGCGGCGCATCCTCGCACACATGTAACATGGGTTGTCAGATGCAATCTTGCCCGCTACAGCAAACACGTTGGATTTTTTAATGACTAATGGGATATTTAAATACTTACAATTAGATTCCAACAATGCCAAATTGATTGGTGCAAACCCTGGGTCCATCGCTAAATAAACCACATCGAATTTGACTATTGAATGTCTGTGTAATTCTTGGAAAAGCTTCGCCATTAATAACGAATCTTTACCCCCAGATATGCCGACAGCGACTTTATCGCCTTCTTCAACCAACTTGTAATCTTTGACGGCTTTGATGAACTTTGCCCAAATTTCCTTACGGTAAGATTTGATGATACTGCGTTCTATTTGTTCTAACGATTGTAACGGTTCTGTGACGACAATGCGTTCACATACTTCTCTAATTTCCATTATAAACCTACTTCTTTAATGCGTTGATGTACTCGTTTGTACGAGCGACAAAACGATCTAAATCTGCCCATGAATCCAATTTAGCTCCGGATGCTTTCGCATGTCCACCGCCACCAAATTCATTTGCGAGTGGCGCAATCACAGGGCCGTTAGAACGCAATCTAATGCGAATTTCCGAACCTGGGTATTCTAAGATAATTGCCCAAACAGGGTAACCTTCAATCCCGCCAATCACGGATACCATGGATGCTGCTTGTTCATCGGTAACATTGTATGATTCAATCGTTTTACGATCTAAAGTAACGTAGATAAACCCAGCATCTGTCATTTTAAAGTTGGATAAAATATAGCCTTTAAGTCTGACCATATTCAAAGATTCAACCGATAGTTTGCTATCGACAAATTCCACATCAACCCCGTGGTTTAATAACATACCAGCGATTTCATGTGTTTGTTTGGATACCCCTCTAAAGCGGAAACGACCGGTGTCTGTGAGGATCCCTACATACATCGCTAATGCCCCATCGAAACCTAACTTCAATTCTTTTTTATAGGTCTTGTAAAAGTGTGCAATCATTTGTGCACAGGACGGATAGGTAGTGTCCACCCATTTATACATGCCATAATCATTCACTGGAATGTGGTGATCAATCTTGATGGTTTCCTTACCTAAGATATATCGCTTATCTGAAATACGTTCTTCGGTTGCGGTATCGACAACAATCGATAGTGCCCCTTCATAAAGGCTGTCTTCGATGATATCAGGTGTCCCGACAAAGCTTACAAAGTCAGAGGTTTCTCCGACCACATAAACTTCTTTATTTGGGAATGAATTTTGGATGATACTCTTTAAACCAAATTGTGCCCCATAGCAGTCACCATCTGGTCTTTGGTGCCCATGGATAATGATTCGGTTATATTCTTTAATCTTCTTGATGATAATTGGGTTAATCATATTAATTGTTCTCCTTTAATAACTGTTTGAAATCGTGGATGACTTGGTCGACTTGGTCCCAAGTTTGTAGGGATGCCCCACACGCTTGTTCATGTCCACCACCACCATATTTTTTAGCGATATCAACAATCTTGATACCTCTACTTCTAAATTCGCCTAAGATGATGTTCTTTTCAGCATCCCATGTGAAGTTTAACCAAATTTTGATGGTATCGATACCAGCAGCTAAATTGACCATGCCACGCGATACCGTAAAGACATCGACATTAAACTTTTCAAAGACCTCTTGATCATTCTTAAGATATGCAACGCCATCTTCAAACACAAAACGATTCGAAAAGTAATTTTTCATCTGTTTGGATTCAAGTGTTTCAACGTATAAGAAATCATACAGTTCTGTGGTTTTAGCCCCTAAACCTGTCAACATGGAAGCAATCAAGAACACGCGTTCTGGTTTATGCATCCATTGGAATCGACCTGTATCGGTAACAATGCCCGCGTACAAGAACGATGCCGCTCTAGGGTTAATCTTTAAATTCAATTCTAATGCCATATCGGTGATGAGTTCAGCACAAGCGCTGAACGAAGCATCCGATAAAACAATGCTCGCATTTTCGATGTCACAAGCATTTTTATGGTGGTCAATCACGATGACTTCTTTCGCTAATTTATAACGCTCATCGGATACCATATGCTTTACAGCCACATCTAGAATAAATACCAACGCATCTTGGTATAAATCATCGGGTATGGTCTGCATATCGTTGTCCATATCAAAACGGTTTTGGTCGCCTACCACAAATATGTGTTTATTTGGGAAATTCTCAACCAATATTTCCTTCAATCCGACTTGTGAACCAATGGCATCAAAATCGGGTTTGGTGTGTCTATGAATGATGATGGTTTGATGACCCATCACTTTCGCTAAAATGTCTTCATACATGGTTTTTTCAAGCCCTTTCTAGGTATATAAGGCGTGATTTCTCATTAAGTGCCTTATAATAGTATATCACTAATCCGATGGATAATAAAGTGACTTATCGTGTGTATGTGCGAACGCATGCGTGAAAATCATTGTCTTTTTATTATGTTGTGTTATAATTTAACTGTATGAAAATCGTTATGAAAGGAAGATAAAATGACTAAGTACGTTTATTTGTTCAAAGAAGGACAAGCAAGCATGAAAAACCTACTTGGTGGTAAGGGTGCGAACCTTGCGGAAATGACCAATTTAGGTCTACCAGTTCCTCAAGGATTTACAGTTACGACTGAAGCCTGCATCCGTTACTACAAGGACGGTAAAAAGATTGCTCCAGAAGTTGTAGAACAAATTTTTGCCGCTTTAGATAAGACTGAAGCTGAATTCGGCAAAAAATTCGGGGATGCTAAAAACCCATTCCTAGTATCTGTACGTTCCGGCGCGAGAGCATCGATGCCAGGGATGATGGATACCATCTTAAATTTAGGTTTAACCGATGAAGCCGTGGAGGGGTTAGCAAAACTCACAGATAACCCACGTTTTGCTTATGACTCTTATAGAAGATTCATCCAAATGTTTGCTGACGTTGTCATGGAAATTGACAAGATCAACTTTGAACATTTGCTAGAAGCAATGAAAGAAGAAAAAGGTGTTCACCTAGATACTGATCTAGATGCGGACGACCTAAAGAAACTCGTAGGACAATTCAAGGTTAAATACCAACAATTGAAGGGTGAACCTTTCCCTCAAGATCCGAAAGTTCAATTAATTGAAGCGGTTCAAGCTGTATTCAGATCTTGGGACAACCCAAGAGCGAACACTTACCGTATGTTAAACCACATCCCTTATGAATGGGGTACAGCGGTAAACGTTCAAGGCATGGTGTTTGGTAACATGGGTCAAGACTCTGGTACCGGCGTTGCCTTCTCAAGAAACCCTGCAAACGGTGATAGAGTTTTATATGGTGAATACTTATTTAACGCACAAGGTGAAGACGTTGTTGCGGGTATCCGTACACCAAAACCAATCGCTGAATTGAAGAAAGAAAACGAAGCATTATACGATGAATTCGATCGTATTGCTACAAAACTTGAAGCACACTACAGAGATATGCAAGACATGGAATTTACCATCGAAAAAGGCAAATTATACATGTTACAAACACGTAATGGTAAGAGAACTGCTCAAGCCGCTGTTAAGATTGCTATCGACTTAGTCAATGAAGGTGTATTAACTAAGGAAGAAGCCCTATTAAAGGTAGAACCTTCTCAATTAGATGCCTTACTACACCCTACATTTGACCCTAAAGCTTTAAAAGCTGCTAAACCAATCACTCAAGGCCTTGCTGCATCCCCAGGTGCTGCTTATGGTAGAGTTGTATTTACAGCTGAAAGAGCTGCTGAACTTGTTAAGAAAGACAAACTTCCAGTCGTTTTAGTTAGACAAGAAACCTCCCCTGAAGATATCGAAGGTATGGTTGTATCTGCTGGTATCTTAACCGCTCGTGGCGGTATGACATCACACGCTGCCGTTGTTGCACGTGGTATGGGTACATGCTGTGTTGCTGGTGCTGGTGAAGTCAAAGTCAACGAAGCTGGTAAATTCTTCACCATCCATGGCAAACGCTATAACGAAGGTGACTATATTTCCATCGACGGATCCACTGGTTATGTTTATGGCGAAAAGATTGCTACCACAGAAGCGGTTGTTTCTGGTGACTTCGCAACCTTAATGTCATGGGCTGACGACATCCGTGTATTAAAAGTTAGAACCAACGCTGACACCCCAAGAGACGCTCATCAAGCGCGTGTATTCGGTGCTGAAGGTATTGGTCTATGCCGTACTGAACATATGTTCTTCGAAGCTTCACGTATTAAAGCTATGCGTGAAATGATCGTGGCTAAGAACCTTAAAGAAAGAGAAGTTGCGCTTGCTAAGTTATTACCGATGCAAAGAGAAGACTTCATCAAACTTTATAAAGAAATGGAAGGCTATGCCGTTACCGTTCGTTACTTAGATCCACCTCTACATGAATTCGTACCTCATACAGACGCTGAAATCGCTGATTTAGCGAAAGAAATGGGCTTAGAATTCGAAGACTTAAAGAGAACCATCGAAGACTTACATGAAACTAACCCAATGTTAGGTCACCGTGGTGTCAGACTATCGATCACATACCCTGAAATTGCAGTGATGCAAACCAAGGCTGTCATCGAAGCTGCTATCCAAGTGACTAAAGAAGGTTTACATGTAGAACCAGAAATCATGATTCCTTTAATCGGCGAATTGAAAGAATTCAAGTTTGTTAAAGACATCGTTGTGAAGACTGCAGATGAACTCATCAAGCAATCTGGATTAAACATCAAGTACTTAGTCGGTACCATGATTGAAATCCCAAGAGCTGCTTTACTAGCAGATGAAATTGCTAAAGAAGCTGAATTCTTCTCCTTCGGTACAAACGACTTAACTCAAATGACATTCGGCTTCAGCCGTGATGACGCTGGTAAATTCTTACCGGATTACTACAAGACCAAGATTTTTGAATCCGACCCATTTGCTCACATCGACCAAAGAGGTGTTGGTAAACTCATGAAGATGGCGGTTTCTTTAGGTAGCGAAGTTCGTCCAAATATCAAGACTGGTATTTGCGGTGAACACGGTGGGGACCCACAATCCGTTGAATTCTGCCACAACACTGGATTAACTTATGTATCTTGTTCACCATTCAGAGTGCCTCTAGCACGCTTAGCGGCTGCACAAGCTCAAATCAGAAATCCACGTAAATAATAACAATTTAAAAGACGATGACCTCAAAAATCATCGTCTTTTTTTGCATATCTTTTGGTGAATCATCATAAATCGCCTATGATGAAGGTGGAGGCGATTGTATGGTTACCAATACGTTCTTAAACTTAGAAACAAAAGATGTCACATTATCTAGATCATTTTTTACCCACATTGGTTTTTCAATCAACGAACAATACTCAGATGAATCCGGCATTTGTGTCGTGATTAATGACACGACTTATTTAATGGTAATGAATAGAGATAAATTTAGAGGTTTCACCTTATCTGAAACCCCCAATAGTTTTAATCAAACCGAAGTCATCATCAGTTTTCAACTTGAAAGCCAGTTAGCGGTAGATACGTTGCTTACTAAAGTCAAGGAAGCTAAAGGCGGAGAGTTTGGACAAGCCACTGATAATGATTTTATGTATTACCGTTCATTCAGAGATTTGGATGGTCATCGTTTTGAAGTCTTTTATTTCAAAGTATAATCGGCACCCAATGGGTGCTTTTTATTTAGTGTTATGCTATCATTGAATAGGTGATACACATGATACAATCTAAAAAACAACTCACATATGCATTTCTTCTTTTGGCAGTAATTTATATCGCGTTCATCGCTTTGGGTCTACCTGATGCCTTACTAGGTTCTGCTTGGAACTTGGTTCGTGTGGATTTGAATGTACCTCTTGGCACACTGGGTCTAATGACTGTTGTTGTATACATCATGTCCATCTTGTCGACTTATAACGCACCGAGATTATTACGCCTATTTCAAACCAAATGGATCACATTTGTTTCAATCACATTCACAGGGTTGGCTTTAATTCTTTTAAGTCAAGTCAGTGCATTTTATCAAATGTTATTCTTCGCCATTCCCTTAGGTATGGGTGCCGGTGCCATCGATGTTTCATTAAACCACTATCTGGCTAAAAACTACAAAGCTTCACACATGAGTTATTTACACTCATTCTATGGTGTCGGTGTGACTGCGGGTCCATCGATAATGGCCTATACTTTAAAACTCAATTCATGGCGAATGGGTTACATCATCGTAGGTAGCATTTTGTTATTCATAGCTCTGTTGGTTTTTCTATCTTTCAAATTATGGACGAAGGAAACCGAGGTCGAAAAAGAACACCACGAACACATCCCACTGAAGGTTGCTTTTAAAATCAAAGGGGCTTTGAACTCAATGTTCATCTTCTTGTTCTATGTTCATATTGAATCCTTGTTGGGTGTTTGGATTGCTTCTTATATATTTATAGAAAAAGGTGTGAGTGCATCGATTGCCGCCTTGTTCGCAACCACATATTACTTAGGGTTAACAATTGGTCGATTATTATCGGGTTTCCTCGCTAAAAAATTCACCCCGCATCAATTGATCTATGCGGGGGTCAGTTTAATCTTATCTGGAGCGATACTTCTTTTATTTAATGTGTCATTTGAACCATTTTACTTCATTGTGGTTGGTTTATTGGGGATAGGGTCTGGACCGATCTATCCAAACATGATGTTCACCAATAATACACATTTCGAATCGAAGGCATTATCTAAAATTATTTCACTCCAAATGGTAATCGGCTATATGGGTTTTGGCATCATGACGCCACTTGCTGGTTTACTCTTCGATCGAACCAGTATCGCATTTTATCCCTATGTTTTAATTTTCTCTAGTAGCATCCTTGCGTTATTAACCATCCGTTATATACGTCTAAAAACACACCAAAATATAAGCACTTGAGGCTTTTTGCCCCCAAGCGCTCTTTTTTATCATTTTTTGACCATATAGGTCAGTGCTGTGTATGAAACCAGAGGTCTATTCCAATATAAATCCATCAATCCACGTTCATGGGTTGCGAAAATACCGTGTTGTAACATCAGTGGTCTATACCCGCGTTCTGTGGCACCATTATAAGTAGCGAGCACGCAGTGTTCAGCTGCGTTGCCCGTTAAAACCACATAGTCCACATTTTTTTCTTTTAAGATATCATCGAGATTGGTTTTCCAAAAAGCATTGCCTTCGGTTTTTTGTATCTCAATGTCTGTGGGTTCAGTTTTAAGTTCATCCACAAAATCATACGCTGGACCATCCCCTTCTGCGATGTCCTTCACTATGATGACTGGCAAATTTGCCTGTCTAAATAGTTTGGCTGTCGCGTTAATAAAGATCAATGTTTCTTCATAAACTTTAGTGCCTTGATGTTCTTGTAAAAATTCTTTTTGAACATCTATAATCAGTAATGCCAATCCCATGTCAGTCCTCCTATTTATAATCCACTTTATTGATATAGCCTTGCATATCAAATTTGCGTTCTAAACCTTTGTCGTTCATGTATCTTAACTTCCCAAAAATGGGTCTTTCTGTCCAGGCGCGGTCGTGTTTGCCATAGCACCAGGCTACCCCAGAATATGAATTCGGGTCACGTCCATCGATGAAGTATTTGTTGTTTAGGTATAAGGTTGTTTGATATGCTTCTATGAATGATGGACTCCATTCAATGATTTTTTTAGCCCAGTACATCCTCATATAATTGTGCATGAACCCGGTCTCAACCATTTCTTTCATCGCAGCGTTAAAATAGGGGTCATGTGTTTTATATTGAACATAATCTTCTAGGGTATAGATATATGTTCTTTTGTCTCTTTCGTGTGCCTTCATGGTTTCATAAGCCCACGGTTCTGTCATACGATAAAAATCATCGTAACCTGGGTTATAGTAACAATAATTGATCGCGAGTTCTCTTCTCACAAACAACTGTTCTATATATGCTTCATATACCACATCCTCTATTCTACCTTGTGATTTAAACAATGATAAGTGCTGTAAAATTTCTAAAGATGATATTTGACCAAAGTGTAAATATGGCGATAGTAATGAGGTGTAATTCGTACTTGGATCTGAGGATGACTCATAATGTGGTAAGCGATTCAATATGAACTCATTCAAATGTTTCATCGCTTCTAAATAGCCACCTTTGAATGATGCATTCGGTTGAACTGAATCATCAATCCCCAATTGGTCCATCAGTTTCGTTAAGTTGTCAAAGTTGAAATCAGAAGTAATACCTAAAGCTTTATGGTGATTCAACACAGTTAATTGCTTGAAATCGATGAATTCATCCAGCAGTCGATGCAGTTTAGGTCTAATGGTATAAGCACCATATTCTACTTTATCAGAAGCCACATGGACCGGGACAATCAAATCGGTATCGACCATTTCAATCCATAGATTAAGGTTGTTTGCTTTTGCATATTGAATGACGTCATAACGCCATTTCAAAGGTATTTTTAAATACGCTTGATCCATGATTAAAGCATAGGCATCCGCAAGGAATTGAGATAGTACTTCTTGGGGTTGACCGATTTTAAAGACCATATTAAATCCCAGTTTTGTCCCCCATGTTTGAACATCCTTTAAACCTTCTAACATAAATTGATAGTGTCTTTGATTGGCTTCTTTATAGCCTGGGGTTAAAACAAATAATATTAATAGCGGTAATTGTTTTTGGTTAGCGATTTGTATCGCACGGTCTAGTGCGTGATTAAAATGGATGCGCTGAGATTGTTGCATCCAATAAAGCACGTATTTTGGATTCGGGTTGGTATGATGACTGTATACGGTTTGAATACGTTTTGGATTCATAACGGTACCTCCGTATCTTTATTATATGATTTTTTGATTACTTTTACGATTTTACAGCATTCTTTTTATTCTTTATCTTACTAAAGTGCTATAATTCAAGTATAGAGGTCTATCATAGTTTAGACAATAATTACGTCCACGGAGGTTAAATGTATGTTGCCGATTTTGAAGCTTTATGGGATTGCTTTTGTCGTATTCTTTGTTGTTGATTTGATTTGGTTGGGTTTAGTCGCTAAAGACTTATACAACAAAGAAATTGGTTCGTTGTTGAAACCCGATGTCAATTGGGCAGCGGCTATTATCTTCTATTTGTTATTTATTCTTGGTTTGGTCATTTTCGTTATCAACCCATCGGTTGAAGCGGGTTCTTTGTCTAAGGCGATGATGCTTGGCGCGTTCTTCGGTTTGGTTACCTACGCTACCTATGACCTTACAAATCTCGCTACCATGAGAGACTTTACATTAAAAATTACGTTGATTGATTTAACTTGGGGCACCTTCCTTGGTTTTATTACATCCACATTGACCTATCTCATCAACGATTGGTTATTTTAGAGGTTTCGTATGACATTTCAAATTACCAATGAACATATTTATAAGTCCTTTATTTTAGGGGCTAAATACGTCATTAGAGAAAAAGATCAACTCAATTCAATCAATGTCTTCCCTGTTGCTGATGGGGATACGGGTAGCAATCTGGCTTCTTTAATGAAAAGCATCATTATTAAATCCAAGATGGGTAAAAATATTCATGAAACATTGACCTCAATCTCAAATGCAGCCTTATTTGGTGCACGTGGGAACTCCGGGATTATTTTCGCTGAATATATCCACGGTTTTTCATCGAGTGTGCATCAAGACCCTCTGCCCCTCACAGAATTTGTCCATTCGATGAAAGTAGCGACATCCAAAGCATACGCTTCGATCGAAAAACCCGTCGAAGGGACCATGATTACTTTGATGCGTCGGTTTTCTGAAATATTGGATGCGATGCATAAAGGCTCTAAAGACGTATTATCGGTTCTACAAAAAGCCGCTGAAGGCTTAAAAGATGAACTCATTAAAACCAAAGAACAACTCCCTGTATTGAAAGCATCCGATGTGGTTGATGCTGGCGCGAAGGGTTATTTACACTTCATTACAGGCTTTACTAACGCTTTTTTAGGGGAAGATATCGAGATTGAATCCAACGATTTACCTGAGGCACACATCCATGTGGAATCCTTCAGTCCAGATCAAACTCGTTATTGTACAGAAGTCTTGATTGAAGGCAAAGCGATGAACCTAGATCAAGTTAGACAACTTCTGCATCCACTTGGTGATTCGATGGTTGTTGCAGGCCATGAATCACTCATTCGTGTCCACGTTCATACGAACTCACCAGATAAGGTATTTGAATTGATTGAACCGATTGGTACGATTGTCGACCAAAAAGTCGATGATATGAAACGTCAATTCGAAGTCGCCAATCATCGTAAATACAATGTCGCATTGGTCACTGATTCGATTGCTGATTTGCCAATATCGTATGTTGAAGACAATCAAATCCATGTGTTTAATATTGCTGTAATGATCAATGAGGTCACACACTTTGATAAATTAACCATCAAGAACGACCGTTTCTATCAGATGATGGATACCTTAAAGACTTATCCGAAATCTGCTGCACCTAATCCAAAATCGATTGAAAACTTGTATTCTTTCTTAACCACTTATTATGATGAAATCTTGGTTGTTACAGTATCTTCCAAGATGAGTGCAACTTATAACGCATTCGTTCAAGCGAAAGCATTGTTCCAAGACAAAAAGATTACGGTTGTTGACTCCATTCAAAACAGTGCTGCTGAAGGGTTACTGGTCTATGAAGCCAATGAGCAAATCAAACAAGGTAAGTCGTTAGATGAGGTTGTAGCTTATCTTGAAAAACTTAAAAAGAAAACCAAAATCTTGGTTAGCGTCAAAACGCTTAAATACATGGTGCGTTCTGGACGCGTTAAAAAAGTGGTGGGTATTGCGGGTAAAATCATGAATTTAAAACCTGTCATCTCGATTGATGATGAAGGCAATGGTATCATCTTCGACAAAGCATTCAGTCAAAAGATGAGCGATAAAAAGATCTTTAAACACATCACTGAAATGGTTCAACAATACGGCATCCAATCGTACGCTTTGGTTCATGTCAATGCGCAGTCACGCTGTGATTATTATGCCTCTGTATTAAAGGGAATTACCGGCATAGAGCCATTATACGTTTCTGATATTTCTACCATCATCGCGATGAATTCCGGTATTGGTACTGTAGCGGTTGCTTATATAAGAAAGGACTAACTCATGTTATTCTTACACGTATTTCTCGCTTTATTTGTATTCTTTGTGATATTCTTTGTTATTGCACAAATCAAAAACAACAATGGCCTAGCCGATGTTGCTTGGGGTTTGGGGTTTGTTGTGGTTGCTGTCACGGCTTTGATCAGCGGCGGTAGTTATACTATCCCACAACTTGCGGTTACAGGACTTGTATTGCTTTGGGGTTTAAGACTATTCTTCTATTTAGGTATTCGCAATTGGAATAAGCCTGAAGACTTCCGTTATGTCGATATGAAGCGTAAATGGAAAACCCATTTAAAAATCAAAGCGTTCTTCATCGTCTTTATGTTACAAATGAGTTTCTTGTTTGTGATTGCGTTGCCAATTATGGTTGTAAATCTAGATTCAACTTATACAACATCCACACTCAGCCTAATTGTGTTGGTGGTTGGTATAGTACTATGGCTCATTGGGTTCTACTTTGAAGCCTTGGGAGATCATCAATTGAAGGTATTCAAATCCAATCCGGCCAATAAAGGTAAAATCTTGATGACGGGGGTTTGGAAATACACCAGACATCCTAATTATTTTGGCGAAGCACTGATGTGGTGGGCAGTTTGGGTCGTAGCATTATCAGGTGGAAACCCATGGGTATGGGCTACCATCGTTGGTCCAGCATTCATCAACTACTTACTCGTTTTCGTTTCTGGTGTGCCTTTATTAGAAAAGAAATATAAGAACAATGAAGCCTACCAAGCTTACGCAAAAGTCACTTCAATATTCATCCCACTACCAAAGAAAAAAGCACGATAATTTCGTGCTTTATTTTTTTTAGAATATCGCTTGACAAGGCTATTTTTTGGTATTCTTTAAACCCAATCTTTCGATGTCTTTTTCAACACCGATTGTTGCTTTTTTACGACCCAATGTTTTCTTTTTATAGGTGAATATAAAGGCGGTTAATCCACCAACAATGAGCAAATAAATAGCTAATGCTAAAATCACCCAGCGGGTAGCGTCAATCTCTACACGGGTTGAAATCGATACATTGCCGAAGGGTTCTTCCGGTAATTCGTCATTGGTTTCATAGTAATTGACGACTTGTTCCATCACACTGAACCGTTCGTTCGTAAAATTAACTGGAATTGAGATATAAGGGTCTTCCATACCTTCTAAATACATCTCGATGTTGGTGATGGGCATGATGATATCGCCCGTCTTAAATTGAGAACGATCGATGAACTGGACCGCTGTATCCGGATTCATGGCTGAAAATATTGGGAAGTCTAATAATTGAAATCCTAAATATTCTTGTTGTTGATTGTTAGAAGCTATCACATTGATGGAATAATATTCACCCCATGAAGGGCCTTCAATCTTTTCCATCAAAAAGAATATGCCATCTCTAAAGACAAATTCATCGGAAGTTACAGAACGTGATACCAATACGACTTCATAAACCATGATGTGTAATGTATGATCTTCTGCTTCAATGATTTGGTCAAACAATCGTTGGTTATTATAATACTTAAATGGCACGAAGAAATCTAAATCTTCATTTTCTAGCGCAACAGTAGCTGCTTTACGGATGCCGTCTTTTCTAACTGCAGAGTCGGTAAGATTATAAGTCAATAACAACCCTATAGCAGCAATCATCGCGAATAAAATGCGGTTGATGTATTTAATTAACATGTATTACCCCCATACGCCTAAGCGGTTTTGTTTTGCGTACGCTTCTGCATTTGCCATCCATACAGCAAGTGGGATGCCATTAAAAATAAGGGATTGCGTATCGTCTGAATAATTGTTTTGGCTGTAACCATATAAAACGAGTTCGTAATTGAGAAGTTTACCATCGTACCACACCAAACCAAGTTGGCGTTCATAAGAGTCTATTCTACCTGATCTTGGGTCGTGTTGGATGTAAATAACAGAAGCAAATCTGAGTTTGTTATACACATAACTCTTCGCTTGGGTTGCAACCAAACCAGAACCCATTTCAGGGGTATCAATACCAATAAAACGGAGGCGTTGTTCCCCTAAGAATCCTGGGGTGAAGTAAGCTGTATCACCATCATAATTACTGTCAAAAGAGACTTGAACCATACCGCCAGGGGTATTAAATGGGATTTCTGCATAGCTTAAATCCCAAGTAAATGTGGTTGGGTATGCAATAGGGTGAGTACCGAGTGGTTCGATATAGTCTTTCGCATACGTATCCCAGTCATTTCTTATGAATGTGGTATTCGGTTGTGTTACTTTTGTGTTTCTGATTAAGGTGATGTTATTAAAGATATCTAGAGCCCAACCCACAGTACCCAAAGTATCGATGATTTCATTGTTATAAAACATGAGGGTAACGATATCATTACCGTTAAAAACCAGTTTATCGGTGATTAAATCGGCTTTAGCAAGGATTTCAGCACTTGAACCCATATGACTAATGACATATGTGCTCGAAGGGTTTAAAACGCCTTCTAACGTGATGATTTCATTCACTGTTTCTGAACCATCTAAAAATAATCCAATTCGATACTTAGAAAGATCGACAGGTTCACTAGAAACGTTATAAAGTTCAATTGCTCTGTTGGTGGTTGCACCTTCGATGTATTTGGAGATAATTATATCTCTTTCCACCACGACAAAGTTTTTCGCAACAAATATCACCACTGTTGTATTATCTGATAAAATTTGTCCCACGAATTTTGGTTCTAAATATTTAACGAATTGCCCCTCAGGGACACTGTTGGTTTCGTATTCACGATACTCGATATAGAGTTTCATGTTGGTGAAATATCCAGCGATATCATCTTTATGCACACCAGCAAGATTGGGTAATACATTGGCGTGGATGGCGAATGTGATTACGACGCTGGTGCCTTTTTCAACTTCATCACCAATTTCAAAGTCGCCTTTATATTCGATGAAGCGATTTCTCGTTTTGGTATTGTCGATGACATCTTCAAAGGTGTACTCAATATCCAGTGGTTCTAATAGATCAATGACCTGTTCTTTATTGAGTCCTGTGAGATCTGGTAGAATCACTTTTGTAGATTCGGTTGGGGTACATCCAATGATGATTAAAGATAACCAAAGGATGGATAGAATTGATATGATTTTCTTCATAGAGATTTCTCCTCTTTTTTAGCATAATCATTATATCATATAATGGATTTTTATCTACTTGTGTGTGAATAATACGAAAAAAGGACGAGCCGTGAGGTTCGTCCTTCTTGTTTTAAAATGTATTAAGCTGCAAAACCAGATACAACAAAGTTATCAACTGTTAATGCATAGAATGTATTAGAAGTTGAAGTTGCACTTGGTTGAGTGTAATAAAGTCTGAATAAGCCGCCACCAACAACGTTGAATGATGCTGTCTTATATTCTGTAGATACTACGCTGCTTAGTAGGTTGAATTGTCCAGCTGCGTATTCAACATTTTCCCAAGTTGATGATGTTGCATTCCACTTTTGAAGTGTGAAGACACCGTCAGTTAGAGCAACTGCGTTAGTTGCAGCTGAACCACTCCATGAAGAGTATTGGAAAGTAATGTTAGAAACGTTTAATGCTGCAAGTGAGAATTCTACGAAAGCAACTTTAAATGTTTGAATTGGAGCTAAGACTAAGAATGGATTTCCTGCAGTGTGTGGAGCACTTGTGGATGTGTTAATTTGAACACGGTCTTTCAATTCACTTTGTGCACCAAAAGTTTCAGTCCATGCTAAGCTTCCTGCGGAATAACCAGTAACTGCAGCTGTCCCAAATACATAAGTTCTAAGAACTTCAGCTTGTGGTTCAGATGTTGTACCTAAAGTGACTTCAAATGTTTGAACTTTAGTTGCTGCGTTAAGGGATAATGTTGCAGTTAATGTAACGACAACTTGTCCACTTTGTGGCATCACGACTGCGCCAGTTGCTGGGTCGATCAATGCGTTGTTTGAAGATGTCCAAACAATCGCAGAACCATTAGAACCTGTTGCAGGTAATGTGATGGTTGTAGGTGCAGTGTGAGCTGCTACTACGACTAGAGCTGCCGCGTCTGCGTCTACTAAATCTTGGTCAGATAATCCAACAACAATATTGAATTCTCTAGTTTCAGTCACTGAACCTAAAGTTAAGGTTGCAGTTAATTTAACTGTAACTGTGCCTGATGCTGGAAGAGCTACAACACCAGCTGCAGTGATGACTGCTGCGTTATCGGTTGCCCAAGTAATTGCTGCGCCGTTAGCACCTGTTGCAGGTAAAGTTAATGGTGTAGCTGTCTTCACTTCTGCAGGTAATGATAATGCTGCTTTATCACCAGCAACTTTAGAAGCGTCTGTGATTGCAACTTCAGTCACGATTGTAGAATCTGTAAAGTATAAATAAGGGTTATTTAACCAAGCCATGACGTTTGTAACAGAAATTTCTTTACCAACAGTCAATGTACCTAATAAGGTAGCAGCTGCTGTAGATAATGCAAGACGGGAGTCCCACTTCATTAGAATGGTTCTACCTGTTGCAACTTGAGTTAATGTCAATGTAACGTTGTTATATTGGTCAACTGCACGGTTTGTAACCTTTAATTGAGTTAATGTAACTAGTCTGCCTTGGTAAGGTAACATGTCAGTTGCATTTAATGCGACTGCGTCAACATTCACTGCAGTTACAGTACCTGTAGTACCTAAAGCCTTGACGGATTGTGGAGCCATTTGTCTTAAGCCATTGAATGCGCCTCTAGTACCGATGACTTCAACGTCTTTGCCTACGTTAGCCTTCAATAATGCCAACATGGTTGCGTCAGATGTGTAAATAGCAATACCTGCATCACCTTGTTGAATGAAGTATGTTCTGTAGTATTCAGATGCTGTAACAGTACCTTGAACACGGTAAACAGTAGAGTTTACTGGAGCATCAACCACTTGTTGTACGGTTGATAGAGGGATTTGTCCGACTTTAACAACGAATGTTTGAACACCGGATGCAGAACCTTTAGTGATGGTTGCTGTCAATGTAACGGCGGTTTGTGAACCTTCAACTGGTGTAACAACACCGGTAGTAGGGTTGATTAATGCGTTATCTGAGGAGGTCCAAACGATGGTTGTACCAAGTAAATCGGTAGGTAATGTCAATGTAGCGGCAGTTTCTTGAATTGCAGGTAGACCCGCGATTGCTTGAACTTTAGCTGCGTCAACAGATTCTTGATCAGTCATAGGTAAAACTTCGATATCTGCAGCAACACCTGTGAAGATGAATGTGAAGATGGTTCTGTCTGTTCTATAAGAATACAAGAATGCGCTGAACTTAACTTTTAGACCGTCAAATTGACGTAATGCATCGATGTTAGATTTGTAGTAAATCATCAACGCGTCTGTAGTATGAGGTGAGTTGGCATTAGAGTTAATACCGGAACCTGCATAATTGAAATCAACTAGGAACACATCATAGTTACCAGTACCTTGAACTCTTACTTTACCTTCGAATTCGACGTATGCGTAAGGGAACGGTGCTTCTTGTGTATAAGTTGTAGGTAGAGATGCTACATATTGAACGATTGTACCAGGTAATGCTTGAGGTTCTAGTACTTTCGCAGGTTCTGTAGAAGCCTTAAGAATGGTAGGCATTTCGGCACTCTTAGTACCGTTGAATTGCCATGAACCAAAGTAGTAGTCTACGAAACCAGTGATATCATAAACGTCACCAACTTTAATAGATTCTGCTGGTGTACCGCTTGTGAATACGAATAATAAGCTTGCGCCATCATAAATCATGTAACCATCGCCAGAGATACCAACGACTGTTACGGCTTCAATCTTAGCGTAAGTGTCTGGTGCAGGTGATAATTTTCTATTTGCAATAGATAGATCGATTGCAGCTTGGATAGATGCAACTTCTGTGAATGGTGCGAATGATAATACGACAACATCGAATGTCTTAGTATCTGAAGCAGTACCCTTAGTTAAGGTAGCTGTCAAGGTAACAGTGACATTTTCTTGTTGACGAACAACGACACCTTCATTGCTAATGACTTCTGGGTTGTTTGAAGACCAAGTAACGGTAACACCGTCAGAACCTACAGTGGTAGGTAATACTAAGTCAGCAGCAACACCATTGCCGATACCAGCAAGTAGTAATGCGTCTTTAGCTTCTGCGACTGCGATGTTGTTAGGTTTAACATTGATTGCAGGTACAGTGATGATGAATTCTCTGGTTGCGTCACCAACGGATGCAACTAGAATGACTGTTTGGTCGGATTGACCCCACGCTGGTCTTACAACTTTACCAACATTGTCAATGACTGCAGTGTTAGGTGATGACCAAGTGATGTCTAACTTCATTGATCTTGTAGGCAAGAACAAATCTGAAGTTGTGGTGTATCTGCCAGTAGATTCATTGTAAACCAATGTGCTACTGAAAATTTGAAGTGCTGCAAGCGCTTCTTCTGGTGTTGCGGCTGCTTCTGCAGCTTTAACTGTAAGTGAGAACACAACAGTATCGCTCTCTTCACGTAATGTTAACGTTGCTGTGAGTGTTACGACTGTGTCTGCGTTTGGTCTAGTAACCACGCCGGCATTTGAAATGACAGCTGCATTGCTAGATGCCCAAGAAATTGTGATTTCACCCAATGCGGTTGGTAATGTTAAATTTCTTGTTACGCTGGATGCTGAATCGCCTTGTCCATAGACTAAAGCCACTTGATCTAATGCTGCTTCAACAGCCTCTTTGTCTGGGTTTGCAGGTGTTTCACATGCAACCAAGCCAAGAATTGCTACTAGCGTTAGAACTAGTGCGACGATACCTTTTGTGAAACTGAATCTTTTGGTACTCATTTTCGACTTTCTTCCTCCATTTTTTAATTATTAAATTCTATACTGCCCATCCCTGGTAACATCAATTGATAACCGGAGTTAAATTGTGTGACTGGGGCTGTAACCGAGAATTGTGCACCTACACTGAATGTGTAGCTTGGAACGACTTTCGCCGTATAATCATCGACGCGTATATTGATGGTATTGTTATTGGAATCTCTCGCTACCACAGTGTATGCGTCGGTGGTTAAACCGGATTGAGACAATTGAATCTGTGTCACGGTCAACCCATCGATTTTGACCACTCTGCCCACATATTGGGAGATTTGATCTGCTGCGATGGTATTGATCACTACTGGGTTACCTGTCGATAACAAAATCATGTTGTCAATCGAATAGTTGGATAACTGTTTCGATTGAAAATAAACGGCAGGCACTAAACCTTGAATGGTTACTTCATTACCAATTTGTAGTTCATTGGTTAAGTTGTAACCTGTGTACAAGTATATACCTCTGTTGTTTTGTTCGATGTATATACTTTGAGCTACTTTAGATGTGATGACCCCAGTAATGGTTACTTTCTTGCCTGTATAATCATTGAAATTATCCAGTAAAGTACCAATTTCTATCGGTGTCCCACTCGTCGAGTAGTCGAAATCTGGGTCAACTTCGCCATAGATGCGTCGGCCTGTGAGTTGGGTTTCTGCTTGTGCAGTGACGAATATGGATCCATATTGTGTCCCTGCTACCGCACTTGTCCAAGCATAGGCTTCTTCAACGAGTTCGAGGTTGAGTAATCTTGTCTTACCATCTTTGATATACCAGACCCACGCTAGATAACGGCCGTTACCATCGGTTCTTGTGCCTTCGGCTTGAAGAATGATGGTTTCTGCATTGTCTAGGGTTTCTCTGACAAAGTTGGCAGCTTTGATGCCCCATGGTTCATATTTGGATGTCGCTTCAGGCGCGTCAATACCTAAGTATCGAACGGTGAATCTATCACCTGTTACGGAATCTCTAAAGTTGGTGGTGTCCGCGTCGGTATGGGTCGTGAGTGTAACTACGCCAATACCATCATCGATAAACGATTTACCCGCATAGGATACAGCGAGCTGTAAACTATCGGTATTGTTCGTATCAAATGGCGGTACAACGACATTGATCTTACGAATGACGGTGGTAGATAATCCACTATTCATCGCTTGATATGTCACATAATAAACGCCTACTTGGTAGAAGTTTACTTCGGATAGGGTGTTTTCACTACTATCCTTAATTTCTAATACATAGAAGAAATTGCCAAACGGAATATCGTTGCCTTTAAAATCGGTTGCTGTCACACCTTCATAAATATCAAATGTTGGTGGATTCCCTTGTACTGACACATAAACCGAAACCTCATCTGCACCGTTGATGACTGGTGCAGATGGGACTGGAATTGCGATTTCAATACGAATGGTGATGGTATTATCGATTTTATCGCCTACGTTATAGCCGACGTATCTAATAAAGGTTCCCGCTGCAACTGTGCTACTTTGAACCTCTCTAAATTGTACTGTAATGCCAACTTCTTCAAATATTGCTTCAATTTCAGTTTGTGACTTGCCAGCTAAATCCGTGAGGGTGTAGCGTGTATCTTCCACAACTGGTGGGGTATCTTCGCAACCAACCAATGTGAATGTAAATACCGCAAGTAGCAATAAGAAGAATGCCTTTTTCAAATTATTGTCCGCCTAGGTTTGCCTCAGTGAAGGCATCTTGTAATGCAGCGGCAATGTTACCGTCCCCAAGCATGATTCTTTCAAGGGCTAGACCTACTTGTGTTCTTGCTCTAGAAGATCCGATGAATGCAGGGTCATAGTACATATTGTTTCTTTGTAGGTATGCTGCATTCGCTGCCATTGAAATGTATAATTCATTGGCTGTTGGGTTGGTTAAGAAGTTTTGATATGTGGTGGATTCATAAGCACTGGTTCTCACTGGTAGATAACCGGTTTGCATTGCCCAGTCAGTGGTGTTTTCAAGGCTGATTAAGTGCTTTAAGAATAACCATGAAGCAAGTTGTTGTTGTGCTGTACCAGTCTTCATCAAGGAGATGTTGGTACCTTGTTGAATGACGGCTTTCGCATTTGGTTTGTCCGCGTTGTAAGGTACTGGAGCAACACCAATTTCAAATACTGGTTCACCAGTGGTTGGGTCTGAGGATGGCACGTTGTAACGAACACCTGCAGATGAACCAATGGTTACGAATGTTTGTTGGTTAACGAACGGGGTAGATGCGTATTGTTGATCCCAGAATTCTGGTAATGTGATGACAGACTTGTTGTCTTTCAAGAATTGCATCGCAGCGGTTGTGTTCGCATTGTTAACCCATAGGTATTCGCCTTTGAATGTTTGATAATTCAATGCGGTGTATCCACCTTCGAATTGTCTGGTGAATGTGATGAACGCATTACCTGTAGAGTCATAAGATGCAGGCACGATTAAAGCCTTAGCTGCAGCGATGAGCGGTGCTAATGCCATTTCAGACATGCCTGGGTTAGCAGCTCTGACTTTAGCTTCTGCAATCGCGTCACCATGTGCTTTTAATGCAGGTGCTGCTGCGATGATGTCTTGCCAAGTTTGTGGTACTGGTAATGACAATGCATCAAATACAGTCTTGTTATAAATCATAACTTCAGTGGACTTGTTGAATGGTAATGAGTAATAAGTACCCGCAGCGTCGTATTGGCTGTTTTCATCTAAGTAGGATTGGATGATGTCAGACAATGCATCTGGACCATTTAGACCCCAAGTTGTTGAGTTGATGTATGGGTTTAAGTTCAATACCGCTTTACCATTGAGGTATTCAGCGACATGGTCTGGATAAGCTTGTACTAAGTTAGGCATAGCATTCGCTGTAATCGCGTTGATCATGTTGGTCTTTAAAGTATCATAGTTACCAACACCAGCAGGGATGACTACAGTGACATTTGGATATTTCACTTTAAATGATGCTGCATACTTTTCAAGTAACGCTTGGTTGGATGCACCCATCGCATGCCATAAGGTAATTTCGATTGGATCTGTTGTTAATTGGAATGGAATATCCGAAACAGCAACCGTTACCGTAATTGAAGCGGACGCTCTAACGCCTGCTTGGTTGGTAACTCTTACAGTTAACGTATATTGTCCTGGAGTATCCAATAACAATGTACCTGTGACTTGAATCGACGATGTGATGTTGCCATCGACTGGGTCGATTGCGGTGACGCCAGCGATTGGGTTAAAGTCACCAGAACCGATGAAATAGGTTTGTTGAGCTTTAATACCATTGAGCACTGGTGGCAACGCTGCTGTGGTACCTTCAACGGTTAAATTGATGGTAACGATGGTTTCATTGCCAGCAGAGTCTGTAACTTTTAAGGTAATAACGTATGTACCAGCGAAATTTAAATCGTCTTGGTCAAAACCACTTACCACAATTTGATCTGTTAAGTTGCCATCTTCACGGTCGTCAGCTGTAACGCCGTCTAGAGGGTTGTACGTACCGCCTTGTTGCACGACTGGGTTGAGTTGTGCACCGGAGATGGTAGGCGCTTGGTCTCTTTGCTTAGCACATGCGGTTAACATGACAATCGCAAACAGAACGATTAAAAGCGAAGTAATTCTCTTCATTTGTGTCCTCCTAATGAATTTTATGATTAGCAGCCTAAGGCTGTAAATCCCAAATCGGGTAAATCTTATCCTTTGGTTCCGCTTCTACCCACACCACGGATGATGTATTTCTTGAGTGAGAAGAAAATGATGAGTAGTGGTACGGTAACTAAAGCTGTTGCAGCCAACTGAATGTTGTAAACCGGTCTAGCATCTGAGCCTGAACCGACAACGAAGCTGGTACTACGTAAAGCGACGGAAATCAACCAATTCTTCTCACTTGGCGCAACCAATTGTGGCCAAATATAGGCGTCCCATGCACCGATGGCTGATAAAATCGTAATCGTTGTGATGGTTGGTTTTGCGATTGGAATCATGACTCTTGTTAAATACTTAAAGTCGCCACAACCATCGACTTGAGCGGCTCTGTAAAGCGAATCTGGGATTTGCTTAAAGGATTGTCTCAAGAAGAAAATATAGAATACAGAGGTCATGAATGGGAAGATCAGTGCTGCGAATGAGTCATACCATCCAAGGTTTCTAACGGTAATGTAGTTGGTAATGGTGTAAAGTTCACCTGGAATCATCATGGTCATGAGGAGGATGGAGAAGATGAATTCTCTACCTTTGAAGTCTAAGCGTGAGAACGCAAAGGCTGCCAAGATGGTGGTGGTAACTGTACCGACCATCGATATTAAACCAACGGTTACAGTATTACCAAGGTAACGCCAGAAACTGAATCTTGTGAATGCGACTTTGAAGTTGACCCATTGCATTTCATCCAAGCCAATGAAGAATCTTGGGTTGAGACGTGTGGTGAGTTCAACGTGTGTCTTTAATGCGGTGAGAATCATCCAATAGAACGGGATGAAAATGAATATCGCGATGAAGGTTAGGAAGGTGTACATAGCGACCAAGCCCAAGGTCTTCATGATCAAGTCATTGCGTCCAACGCGTTCAAGGTCTTGTTGTGACAACGAACCTTTACGTTCAATCTCAGCGTCTATTTTCATCTGACGTGCTTTTTCTTTACCAAACTTTTGAATGTTGTTTTTATATTCTGCACGATGAGCGAAAAATGCTTTGATGCTTTCAACCAAACTCATAAAGAATTTACCAATGCCTTTGAAACCTTCGATGAATCCTTTGCCTAAGTTGTAGTTTTGAATGATGAGCATCATTTTGTTCGCAGTGATGAAACGGATGATGGCCGATGCGATGTTCCCTGTGAATAACGCCATGAATGCGTAAAGCACTTGTGAACGGTAATCCCATGGGTCTAATTCGATGGTTTCTTTATCAGCCACGCGTTTGACGTGTTTCACTGCGGTAGGGACGAACACCAATAGGTAACCTACCAACAAGGAAATCAAGACGTTCATTTGTGCTGAAGTCACTTTGATGAATCCTAAGAAAACATATTCTACGTTGACCACATCAGTGATGACCACTGGTTCAACTAAAATGAAGAAGAAATAGCCAAGTAATGACAAATAAACCAATGCATATGCGATATCAATGAGTGTAGCGATCAGGTCTAGACGCTTAATTTCATTCGTAATTCTTTTCATGATTAAGCCTCCTAGTAATGGACTCGACGTTTACCAACTTGAAGTTGGAGTACCGTGAAGACCAAGATGATGCCAAACAGAATGATGGCGGCGGCAGACGCGTAGGACATGAGTCCATCTTGTGATGCCAAGCCGATATAGTCGTAAATATAGAAGACGATGGTTTTTAAGTTGATGGTTCCATTCGCACCGGTGGTGATTAAACCTTCACGGTTGATGATCGCGACGACGCTAGAATATGTCTTGAACGCGCCAATGACCGATGTGATTAAAATATAGAATATCATCGGTGAAATCATCGGAACTGTGATGCGATAGAACGATTTACTTCTCGATGCACCATCGATTTGTGCGGCTTGATAGTATTGCTTATCAATGCCTTGGATACCCGCTAAGAAGACGATGATCTTAAATGCTAACCCGTTCCAAACGGAGTAGATTAAGATGACGCTCATCGCAGACCAATAGGTTGCACCAACACCAATCCAAACGATTGGTTTTAATCCAACCCAAGTCAATATTTGGTTGGCTAACCCAAGGTTGGTTAAGTCGTTGACGTTCCCTTTGAACATGAAGGCGAATACTAACCCGATCGCAATCGAGTTGGTGACATACGGTAAGAAGAATATCGATTGATAGAAACCTCTTAATAGCTTGATGGCATTGAGTGCTACCGCAATCATCAATCCGACGAAAATCGTGACTGGGACGGAAATCAATACGATCATGCTGGTATTAAAAATAGCTCTACCAAAATTGGCATGTCTTAAAACCGTTAAATAGTTACCAAATAAGGTATACCCATCAAAGTCCCCTCTTTGGATGTTATATCCGGTATAGAAGGAAATTAAGAATGAGTTGAAAATTGGGTAAAACGTGAAAATCATCAATAATGTCAGTGCTGGGATTAAGTAGAAAATCGCTTTTAACCACGCTGGCCATCTCACAATGAATTGCAATCCACTCTTCGATAAGAAGGTGTCGATAACCACTGCGGCATGGTGCAATTTACTTCTAAAGACCCAGATCATTTGTTTTAATCCTGAGTCTTGCTTCTTCATAGAACCACACTACCACTTTCTAAATCGAATAGGTGTACTTTACCAGGCTTAACCATTAGATTGATGGTTTCAGTGGTGGTGACTGTGTCTGATTCAAGCAATGCTCTCATAGCGACGCCACCTAAATTGAACTTGATCATGGTATCTCTACCGATGCGTTCGATGTGGTCTGTAGATACCACAAATCCACTTGGGTCAACCTTGAAATCTTCAGGGCGGATACCAACTGCATAAATGCCATCTTTCGCTTTGGTCTTACCAACAACAATGTCTTCACCAACGATGATGTGTCCAGATTCGACACGACCTTCGAATGTGTTGATTGGTGGGTTACCTAAGAATTTCGCAACAAATAGGTTTTCTGGTTGATTGTACATGTCTTGTGGTGCAGCCATTTGTTGCATGATGCCATAGTTTAAGACAACCATTTGGTCAGAGATGGACATCGCTTCTTCTTGGTCATGGGTGACGAAGACAGTGGTGATGCCGGTTTCTCTTTGAATACGCTTGATTTCTTCTCTGGTTTGAAGACGTAATCTCGCGTCAAGGTTGGATAGTGGTTCGTCAAGTAACAATACTCTAGGTTTCTTAACCAAAGCTCTCGCAATCGCGACTCTTTGTTGTTGTCCCCCAGACAGTTGAGAAGGCTTCTTATCTAATTGGTCTTTAATACCAACCAAATCGGCCATTTCTTCAACCAATACTTGAGCTTGTTTGAAACTCACGTTGAGGTTTTCAAGCGGGAACATGATGTTTTGTCTTACAGTCATATGCGGATAAAGTGCATAGTTTTGGAAGACCAATCCGATCCCTCTTTTTTCTGGGGCAAGTTTGGTAACATCGTCATCACCAAAGAAAATCTTACCGCCCGATGGCTTATGTAACCCTGCGATCATGAATAATGTCGTGGATTTACCACAGCCCGATGGACCCAACAAGCCTACCAGTTTGCCTGATGGGATTGTAATGGTTAATTCGTCTACTGCTCTGGTTTCTTTACCGGTCTTGTCGGTAAATACCTTCGTTAAACCTTCTAATCTAATCTCCATATTTTTTCTAACTCCTTATTTCGATTGTTATGGTCGTCGTTTTCTAAAAATAAAAGCACTTCAATGGTTTACCCAAAAAGTACTCAATTTACAATATGATAAAAAAATAGCGCAGTGATGTTATTGGTTGTATTAGTCGTCGTTGTCAATACTCTCATCTCTACTCACCTCGCCAATATGTATTATATAATAATAATACACTCTTTTCAATCCGTCGTCAAAAAACATTGATTTTATTTACAAAGATTTTGCAATACTGAATCGAAAGCGCTTTCTAGCGTGTTTATATTTTAATATAACGGATATCAATTGTCAACGGTATTATGTCGATACTTGTTGAAAACACGTTTTTCTTCTGTTTTATAAAAAAACACCCCTATGGGGTGCTTTAAATGTGTGTGGTGATTTGAGATGGGTTGTTTCTCATCTTTGTATAGAAGATAACTGCGAGGATCAGTGCTACAACGGCTGTCGTCGTGTTGGAGATAAACATCGTCATCCCAATCGACTCAAAACCGATGCTTGTAAATGTCTGAAATGCCCACAAAACAGGGATTCTAAAGACAAACAAACGGATGATATTCATGGCCATCGATATCCTCGTATGGCGGAACCCATAAAACATTGATAGGGTAATCGCGATGATCGCACCAGTGAGCTTAGAGAACACTTCCCATCTAAATAGACGGAACACCATCATAATGAATTCTGGTGTGGTTTCTTTATTGACGATGAGCGGTACAATTTGATTGAACAACACAAATGCATAAAGCACTGTGATGACCCCTACGGTTATCCCATAAAATAACGCAATTGGGTAGACTTTCTTGGCCCGTTCAGGTTGGTTATTACCGATGTTTTGTGAAACCACAGTCGGTACCGCTTCTTCCCATACTGAAGCCAATGTAGCGCCACCACCACCAATTTTTTGAGCGATGGAGAAGGCAGATAAAACCACCGTACCATAAACGGCTGCCATCGCGTTGATGATGACACGTCCGGTAGAGAATATGAAGCGACCTAAGAAGATAGGTGCAGACAAAATTAAGATGGGTTTTACGTAATGCCACTTCAGTCTGGTTTCACTGAATGTAATTTTAAAAATATTGTTTTTATTGAATAAAATCATGAAAGCAAATAACGTCAAAAACGCTTGTGCAATCATGGTGGCGATGCTGATCCAAACGATCCCTAAACCCAAACCATAAACAAAGATGATAGACATAATCAATTTGATTGTCATGATGATGATGTTCAATCGAAGTATCTTTTGTGTATTGCCTTTGGCTTTTTCCAACCCAATGAATACGCTGTTGATGGTAATAAAACCGGTGGTGATGATTTGGACGATAAAATAACCTAAGCCCGTTTCAATGATGTCTTCGGGTGTACGTAACAATTGAAGAAATGGTTTAGCGGTTGGTACCAACAATAAAATGATGAATAGGCTCACATAAACAGCCAAAAAGAACACCGTAGAGGCATTCTTTTTTGCTTCTTCAAGTCGATTGGCTCCAATGTGTCGTGCGACAATGACGGCCCCGCCAGAAGCGATACCGGCACCAAACGCTGTAATCATACTTTGGATTTCAGATAATATGGCTACAGACGCGATTTGGGTGTTCCCAATGTACGCCACAATGACCATATCGATGAATCCATACAAATGATTAAATAGACTATAAATCGCTAGTGGTGCGGTGATGTATAAAATCACCTTCCACAATTTTTCTTCTAATATAAATTTTCTAATCTCAAGTTCTCTTGAATTGGTTTTATTCACAGCTCAACTACCGATTAAAATTCTGCGTTTCTAGGGGTTCTAGGGAACGGAATCACATCACGGATGTTTTCAACACCCGATAGATACATGAGTAATCTTTCAAAGCCCATGCCGAAGCCCGCGTGGATACAACCACCAAAGCGTCTTAAATCGAGATACCATTCTAAATCCGCTTTAGGTACGTGTAATTCTTCCATACGCTTTTCAAGGTATTCTAGTCTTTCTTCTCTTTGAGAACCACCAATCAATTCACCACTGCCTGGGACCAGTAAATCCACCGCAGCGACGGTCTTTTGGTCGTCATTGAGTCTCATATAGAATGCTTTGATTTCTTTTGGCCAGTTGGTAACAAATACTGGGGACTTGAAATGTTCTTCGGTTAAAAATTTTTCGTGTTCAGTCGCTAAATCTTTACCAAATTCTGGTTTATTTTCAAATTTGCGTTTGGAATCTTTCAAGATTTGAATCGCGTCATGGTGTGTTACACGATTGAATTTAGAGTTTACGAGGGATTCTAGCTTATGGCGAAGACCTTTTTCAACAAATTGATCGAAGAAGTCAATTTCTTCTGGCATTTGTTTCAATACGTCCGATACGATGTACTTGACCATGTCTTCAGCGATTTGCATGTTGCCTTCTAAGTCGGTGAACGCCATTTCTGGTTCAATCATCCAGAATTCAGAGGCATGTTTTTGTGTATTGGAGTTTTCCGCTCTAAAGGTTGGTCCAAAGGTATATACGTTTCTAAAAGCAAGCGCATAAGCCTCTGCTTCGAGTTGTCCTGTAACGGTTAAATTGGTTCGCTTAGCGAAGAAATCCTTCTTGTAATCGACATTACCAAATTCATCTTTAGGTACGTTTTCAAGCGGTAAAGTGGTGACTGCGAACATTTCGCCAGCACCTTCACCATCATTACCTGTGATGAGTGGGGCGTGGAAGTACACAAAGCCTCTTTCTTGGAAGAATTTGTGGATAGAAAATGCTGCTACGCTTCTCAATCTAAAGACCGCGTTGAATAAATTGGTTCTTGGTCTCAAATGTGCCACTTCTCTTAAAAATTCTCTGGTATGACGTTTTGGTTGAATTGGATAGTTTTCAGGGGAGTCGCCCAATAAAACAACCTTAGTCGCTTTGATTTCAAATGGTTGTTTCATTTCAGGGGTTAAGACGAATGTACCTTCAATTTCAATGGCACTGCCAACTCTGATTCTTTGAATATCTTCGAAGTTGCTCAAGGATGATTCATAAACCACTTGTAAAGTGGATAAAGTCGTCCCGTCGTTGATGGATAAAAATCCAAATTCCTTTTGGGCTCTATTGGTTCTGACCCACGCAGATAGTTGGACCGGTTGATTTTGTAGTTGTTGTTGATCTAAGTAGAGAGATTTAATTGTTCTCATGATTCTTCACTCTTTCTATGGTTTCCTCATAAATCGCTTTAAGCTGTTGACCGATGTATTTTAAATCTTTTTTTGCCACATTTTGATACGCAGCTTCGGTCATCGCAGACATATCTTTTCTCAATATTTGTTGGATTTTGGTTGCAAACTCAAGATTGCTAGATCCCTTTAAAACCTCTTTACCATGGGTAAAATCTTCATAGACAGGGATATCTCTCACAATGATTGGGAGTCGAGAAGCCATCGCTTCTAAGACGACAATCCCCTCGGTTTCTTCGTAGCTTGGGAACAATAAGCAATTCGCACTTGAAAATGCCCCTTTGATGATGTCACCAGCGATATACCCTGGCATGATCATATTGTCTGGTTTATCTTCAATTGCATTCTTGATGACTTTGGTTTGCATCGCTTTATTCAACGTGCCAAACCAAACGAACTTGATGTCGGGCATCATGCGTGCAACTTCTATAAAATCGTGAAGTCCTTTTCTTTCGAATAATAACCCAACCCCAATGACCACTTTGTCATTGGCAGAAATATTAAAGTGCTTTCTAAACGCATCTATCTTCTTTGGATCACGTTCATATTCCTTCAAATCAATACCGTTGCTTAAAACTTTAATGGGACATTTGATGTAACCATAGCTTTCAAGCAAACGTTTTGAGTAATTGGATGGCGTAACAATGACATCGGCATTGGAATACATGTTTTTCAGTTTCGCATAAAACCAATGTTTGATGTATTTGGAAAAGTTGAATGAATTTAAAAAGTCTTCTTTCGTTGAATGGGCATGAACCACCACGGGAATGCCTTTTCTTTTGGCGTGTTTCAAGAAACTGAAGGATTCTTCAAACACCGTATTGAAGTGAACAATATCAAATGGATGTGCCTTATCTGAAGTGACATCGACACCGTTCATTTCTAACGCTTTAAATTGTTGGCGAAATGCCCGGCCGATACCAGAGACTTTGAGCATGTTTTGCATTTCTTTATATAATAATACTCTCATGTTTTCACATCCTAAATTAGATTATATCAAAGGCGGTGAAAAAAAACGAGATGCTACTCGTTTTCTTCACTGTTTTCTATCATTTCTATCGTTTCTTCATCATCCAATGCTTCAACATTTGAAATTCGCTTGAATTGTTTTGAAATTTTGTCTGATGAAATATTGACTTCTTTGGCTGTTTTAGAAACTGTATCGAGATTTTTCAAGAGTTTGTCCCAACGTTCCTTATAACGATCAAAATCCATCGCTAACTTGGTAAGTTCTTCTTGAATTTGTTTTGAGTACTTGTTTCTTTCGATATCTCGAAGTACAACTTGTACGATTGTTAAAATCGACATCAATGTGGTTGGTGATGCCATCCATACATTTTTTTGTTGACCATACAACCACAACTCATCATGACGTGATATGATTTCGGCGAAGATCGCTTCAGCCGGGATAAACATCACGGCTTGAGTGGTGGTTATGTTGGGAATGATGTACTTAGAAGCAATGTCGTCGATGTGTTTTTTGACATCTGAAACAAACCCTTTTTCCGCTTCATTATGCTCTATATCGGATAATTGTTTATCCATCATACGGCGGTAATTTTCTAGTGGAAATTTGGAGTCAATGCACAAATCGCCCATGGGTTCAGGGGCGTGAAGGACCGCATCCACCATGGTATTATTGGCGAGTTTTTTTTGAAGTTCATAAATATTTGGTTTATGTTCACCAAAGGCCGCCACTAAGAGCTGTTTGAGTTGTACCTCACCGAATATTCCACGTGTTTTTTTATCATTTAAGATGTCATTTAACGAAACGACATCGGTAGATAGTCTTTCGATTTGTTTTTGAGCGGCGTCAATTTTCGACAAACGTTCCACGACTTCATTGAAAGTCTTGTTGGTTTGTTCAAATCCGGCACCTAGCTTTTCATCGACACGGCGATTGATCTTCTCGATTTGTTCATCGAGTGATTTGGTTATCTTATCTGAGAACACGATAAAGTCTTCGGTTGTTTTTTGTTGTTGAAGGGCAATCGTGTTCGCGACATGTAGTTTTAGTTCACCATTCTTCTCGGTGAATCTTTCTAGTAACAATCGGTTATCTTGTGAAATTTGATCGAGTTTTGTTTCTGTGGTTGTTTTTGGTCTGCTAAGGTTAATGATGAGAAAAGCGGCTAACATCAATAAGGTTAGTCCGCTCATTCCAATCAAAATCCGAATTAATTGTTCAACAGGCATTATTTAAAGAACTCAAATGTATACTTTGGTTGATACACATTGCCTTTGTCTGCTGCAAGTGTACCCATGATGTATACGTATAAGCTATAAATCGCAACCACACCAATAAACACGAACAATAAAATACCTGCAATGATACCAAATACTGGGATAATCATGAAAATAGTAGCCCCAATACTCGCGATGGTCACTAAAATGTACATCGCCAATGAGAAATTCGCGATTTGTCTAAACCCTTCAGATAACCAAGGTTCTTTCTTGCCTTCTTCTCTAAAGTAGTAGGTAAAGACGATTGCGATAACCATACTGGCCATCGGTAAAAATAATTGTGATAGCCAACCAAGCATGAGTACGGTTTTAAAATCCATACCCCAAATCTTTTTGTTTTCCATGTGTTTTCTCCTATCCTATATAATAAACGTGCTTCACGTTATTTCGTGTAGTTACATAGTAACTAATATATGTATTTTTTGATAATATTAAATCATTTACAGTCACAGCAATTAAATCTCTATTTAAATTGTACTTTTGTTTTCCACTCTCGGTTTGAATGGATTCATATGCTCTAGAGACCATATCTGTACAATAGTACTTATTTCGTGTGAATAACACAAACAAGAAATTGTACTGTGATTCTTTATCAGCTTTATCTTCTAAATACAACAATGCCTCATCTATATCGTCTTGTGTTACACCTTTGATTCTCAATCCAATCCATTCGTTACGATACCAATTACCATATGCACGATAAGATGGATCATTGTTATCTGTATTTCTATAGGTTGAGTCTAACCAATAATTGTATGTACCACCAGTGACATGTGTATTTCTTCCGCCATTGATCATAACATCCAATAATCTTTCATCTGCATCCGGAATACCTATAGTCTCATATACACGGTTGTTTGAATCAATAACCGCTGCGTGTCCACCAAAAAAGAATGTTACAAATTCGTGTACACCTGGATATCCCACCAATGGGGATTGTTGAGTCACAAATATATCTCCAGCTGAACCTGGTTGTGATAAATCATTATTATAAAACGGATTACGAATTAATTCATCGGGATAATATGTTTCACGTGAAACCTTGTAAAACTTTATCGTGTCCGTACTGTGGATTTCGTCCAGCACTCCTCTTTGTACAAATTGACGTATTTCACGTTGAATGGCTATATGTTCACCGATGGTTTGACCAAACAGGAATATGAAGAATCCTGCGATTAAAACCAGTAAAGTTCTCACTATTTGTTTCATACTTCATATTATAGCATATTCATACCAATTCAACCTTTATTTTTTATTCAAATCAAAACAAAAAAAAGAAGGCCGTAGCCTTACTTCTTTCTAGGTTTGATGACGATTTGTCTGTTTTCGCCTTCACCTTCTGATTCCGTATAAACATCGCGCCATTCAGCCAATTTGGTATGAATAATGCGTCTTTCGTAGGAATTCATCGGATCTAAGCGTACTTCAACTCTGGTAAACGCGACTTCTTTTGCAAGTTTGGTTGCGAGAATTTCAAGTTGTTTTTTACGATTTTGTTTGTATTGACCAATATCGAGTGATACAGTTAACTTTTCGTCTGTGTAGTTGTGTAAATAAGTCTTTAAAAGGGTTTGGATTGCATCTAGTGTCTTGCCATCTCTACCAATCAAAAGTGCATTTTCTTTACTTTGGATTTGATAGTAGATTTCAGTGCCTTCATTGAGTGATCTAAACTCAGTTTTAACGTCGATTTCTAATGATTGGAAGATGTTATCTAAATACTTCTTACCTTCTAAAGCAAGGTTAACTTCTAGGAGTGCTTCATATAGGGTTGATGC
>JAEZHT010000067.1 GCA_023436805.1 Bacillota bacterium | reverse complement strand
CATTCTTGAAGTATAAGTTAGAATCACAAGGTAAGACTTTGATGGTGATGGACGAGTGGTATCCATCGTCAAAGACATGTAGTTGTTGTGGGGACATCAAAACAGATTTGAAGTTATCTGAGAGAGTATTTGAGTGTCCAAGTTGTGACTTACATTTGGATAGAGATCATAACGCAGCAATCAATATCAACAAAGAAGGGTTTAGAAAGTATAAGTTAGCTTTTCAGTTATAAACAAATAAGAACCGTAGGGACTACGGGGATAGCCTATTGAGTCACTGGCGGGTACGCTGGTTTGGATAGGAAGCCCCCACTTCTAGTTAAGTGGTGGGTAGTTCACCGAGCGTTTCTATGAGAAACGTCATCAAGACCAATACGATGGTAATGGCGAAAATTTGATCGTACTTTAGGTTCACTCTGGCATTATAAATGATTCTACCAATCCCATTTTGAGCTTGTGTGATGAATTCTGCCATGACAATGACTTTGAGTCCTAACCCTAAGGATTGTAAGAATCCTAATAGAATGAAAGGTCTCGTCATTGGAAAATACAAGTACTCAATACTTTTTAAAAATGTACCCTGTTCTAATTTGTAAACATCGATATAACTCTGGTCTATAGATTTCAAGCCGGTTAAAATCGCTTGATATAAAATCGGATAAATCATTAAAAAGGTGATGATATAAGTTGTTAAACTGAAATGAACCAAGACGAACAAAATGAGAATGACCGATACCAATGGGATGGTTTTTAAAAGGACCATATAAGGGTGGATGAATGTTTCAACGTGTCTAAATCGATAACTTAAAAAGGCTAAAATCATTGCTAAGGCAAGGGAGATGCCGATGCTGATGCCAAGTCGCACGAAAGTGTGCATCATTGCAAGCACGGCATCCCTGCTGCCGAAAAGCCTGAATAAAGCCCTGATGGTATCTTCGATCGATGGCATCAATAGTGGGTGATCTACCCACAAATAAATGAGGTACCATACGATGAAAATCGATAGAATTGAAGACAATCTCATCCAATGTTTCATAGTTTACCTGTAAAAATCGTCGTTCGGTATTTGTCCGATAAAGTTTGGGTTAAAATCATAAATGAGTTGATAAAAGGTGATGATGGCATCTTTCGCATCCGCTGTGACTAAAAAGTCAATGTTTGAACGCTCAATCGCTGTACTAAAAGCGGCTTCCGGGAGTTCAATCCCAACCGATTTTAATACCTCTATCGCGTCTTCGTTATGTTTGAGTGCGTATACGGATTGAATCAATCTCGAATGAAATAAATTTAAATCGCGTGTGGGGATATTTTTGTGTACGAATACACCGGCTTGAGGAAAACCCGTTTCTCCCGTGATGTTTTGATATTCTGCTTGTAAATCGACAAATTGAAGCGACTTTTTCGTTTGTAAAATACTCACGCTCGGTTCTGCTATTAAATAAATCTTGGAGGAATCCAATAGATAAGCGCTTGTGACGCTTGCAACCGAATCGAGGTAAATGATGTTCGCTTCAATGTCATGGTGATTTAGTATATATTTCAACATAAAGTCCGGAATTTGGTTTTCCCAAAACGCAGTGATGTCCAATCGGTCTACCATAGATAGATCGATACTTGACGCACTGATTAAGTAATAATTGCCCCAAGTGATGACACCTGAGAGTTGGTAATTGGGTTTGGAAGCGTATAGTTTCGCCCCCATATTAACTGGTGCGATGATGATGTCATACCCAATGTCATTAAACCCTGCCGTAAGCGCGTCTGCGCCACTGACCACCGTGACATTGTAGTGGTCACTTTGTTCTAAATAGGCAGCAGCGTATTGAGGGCTACCGGTTGGGATTAGGATGTTTAGCTTCTTGGACTCACATCCAATCATTAGGAGACTACATACGAAGGTTAGAACCCATAAGATGCTTTTTTTACTCCACACTGACATAAATATCACGTTTCTTATACTTCGTATGTAACAACTCATGGGATTTTTTCGAATGTGGTTTTTCTAAGAAGTTTTGATAGAGTTCTTGAACGAATGGGTTTTGATGGCTCTTACGCATACGAGATTTTTCATCAATCTTATATAATACGCTGGCACGTAATGATCTCACATCATACGCTTCTTGGTCTCTCGCAGTGACCACCGGCTGACCACCACCGTTAATACAGCCCCCTGTACAACCCATGAACTCCACGAAATGGTATTGTTTTTCTGAAGTCTTGAGGTTTTCTAAGAACGCTTTGGTTGCGGCACCACCATGAACAACCGCGACATTAATTTCTTTGCCTTGAAGCATATAAGTCGCTTCTTTGATGTCTTGGTTCCCACGCATTTCTAAGAAATCGATCGGGGTTTCTTTTTGTTCAAGGATTTCGGATACCGTTCTGAGTGCAGCCTCCATCACACCGCCAGTAGCGCCAAATATCGCACCAGCACCAGTATAGGTAGCGAGCATCCCGAATGGTTTGGAATCGTCTAGGTTTCTAAAGTCAATGCCACGACGTTTGATGAGTCTCGCAAACTCCCTAGTAGTCAATACATAGTCCACATCTTGATACCCATCTCTACCCATGCCTTCACGTCTCGCTTCTGCTTTTTTCGCGATACAAGGCATGATCGATAAGGATACGATGTCTTTTGGACTGTAACCCATCTTATCGGCATAATACGTTTTAATGAGTGCACCCGCCATTTGTTGTGGGGATTTACAAGTGGATAAATTTGGTATAAATTCAGGGTAATATTGTTCTAATAGATTGACCCAACCTGGTGAACAAGAGGTAAACATTGGGAAAGGCCCCCCATGTTCAAGTCTGTGTAAGAACTCAGTACCTTCTTCTAAGATCGTTAAGTCTGCAGTGAAGTTGGTATCCATGATTTCATCGACACCAAGTTCTTTCAAGGCGTGGAACATCTTGCCTTCCACATCGGTACCAATCGGATAACCAAAAGCTTCACCCAAAGCAGCTCTCACCGCTGGGGCGACTTGAACGACAACCTTCTTCTTCGGGTCTCTTAAGACACGTTCGACGGCTTTGATGTCGTCTTTTTCTCTTAATGCACCGGTTGGGCATGCCCCGATACATTTACCACAGTAAATACAGCCCGCATCTTCTAAGCTATGGAATAAAGCTGGTCCGACATAGGTTTTATTCCCACGGTTATTGAAATGTAAGACAGATAATCCGGATTGTTTCTCACAAGCCGATACACAACGACCACACAAAATACATTTACTTGAGTCGATGATCATCACACCATTATCGTCTTGATAATAGTAGTTTTCTTCATCAAACATCCCATAAAGTTGTGAGAATTCGTTATCGATGGAGTATTTTCTGAGTAAATCCAAGAATTCACAGTTGTCTTCTCTTGAACACTTGAAGCATTCGAAATGGTGTCTATGGGTCAAGAGTTCTAGATTCATACTGACGGTATCGTAGACTTCTTGGTCATCGGTGATGATATTCATCCCTTCAGAGACCAATGTCTTACACGCTGGTTTTAAGTTTTTTTGACCTTCGATTTTAACGCTACATACACGGCAATTTGCTTCTTCATGCACATCTTTTAAGAAACAAAGGCGAGGAATATAGACGTTGTTTTTGCTGGCAGCTTCCAAAATCGTTTGGGTACTGTCGACGGTATAAGGTAACCCATTGATGGTAATATGTACAGGTTTCATAGGGATACTCCTTTATGTAATGGTTCAGAGGTGATGGCACCGACTGGACAAGCTTTCTTACACGCGCCACACTTGATACACAATTCTTGGTCCAATATATGGATTTGTTTTGGCCAACCCGAAATCGCGTTGACTGGGCAGTTCTTCGCACATTTTGTACAACCAATACAGTTGTCATGAATGACGAAGTGAGTAAGGTTTGAACACACACCCGCTGGACAAGTTTTATCGACAACATGGGCGATGTATTCTGCTCTAAAGTGTTTAATCGTGGATAATACTGGGTTAGGTGCGGTTTGACCCAAACCACACAAGGAGGTCTTTTTGATCATTTCACCCAAGCGTTCAAGTTCATCGATGTCTTCTAATGTGCCTTCACCGTCACAAATCTTGTTTAAGATATCGAGCATTTGTTTGGTGCCTTCACGACATGGCGTACATTTCCCACACGATTCATCGACAGTAAAGTCCAGATAGAATCTCGCGACGTCGACCATACAGTTGTCTTCATCCATGATGATCATCCCACCGGAACCCATCATCGAACCAAGGGCGGTTAAGTTATCAAAATCAATCGGGGTATCCAAATCTTTTTCTGTAATACAACCACCGGAAGGTCCCCCGGTTTGAATAGCTTTGAATTTACGTTTTTGAGGAATCCCACCACCAATGTCAAAAACGACTTCTCTTAAGGTGGTGCCCATCGGTACTTCAACCAAACCGGTATTATTGATTTTGCCGCCTAAAGCGAATACTTTCGTACCTGAGGATTTAGCTGTACCAATCGATTTGAAGTAATCCGCACCACGTAAGAAAATGACGGGGACATTGGCGAAGGTTTCGACGTTGTTGACATTGGTTGGTTGTCCCCACAAGCCTTTCACAGCTGGGAATGGGGGTTTGGATGTTGGCATGCCGCGGTAGCCTTCAATCGACTTGATGAGTGCGGTTTCTTCACCACACACAAAGGCACCGGCACCGAGTCTTAAATCGATGTCAAATTCAAAATCGGTACCGAAAATATTTTTTCCAAGTAAGCCATATGATCTCGCTTGACCAATCGCGTGGTACAAGCGTTCAACCGCGACTGGGTATTCTGCTCTGACATAAATATACCCTTGATTAGACCCAATCGCGTAACCACATATGGCCATCGCTTCTAATACCGAGTGTGGGTCACCTTCTAAAATCGCTCTATCCATAAACGCACCTGGGTCGCCTTCATCGGCGTTACAGATGACGTATTTAATCTTGCTTTGAGAACTTCTCGCAAACTGCCATTTCATGCCGGTTGGGAAGCCCCCACCGCCACGACCTTTTAATCCAGATTTGATGACTTCATCAATGACTTGTTCTGGGCTCATTTCTGATAAAATCTTACCCAAAGCCATGTAGCCATCGCGTGCGATGTATTCATTGATGTCTAAAGGATTGATTTGTCCGCAGTTTCTTAAGGCAATGCGTTTTTGTTTCGAATAAAACTTGAGTTGACTCATTTGTTTGATCTTGGTTTTCGCAATCGGGTCATTGACCATGAGTTTTTGAACTGGACGACCTTTTAATAGATGTTCTTCACAAATGGTTCTCACATCACCCACAGTGACGTGTGAATAAAAGGTTTCGTCCGGGTATACCACCAATACAGGGCCTTTTTCACACAACCCAAAACAACCGGTTAAAACCAAACCGACTTCGGATTTGATGCCCAATAAAGTGAGTTCGTCTTCAAATGCTTTTTTAATTTCTCTCGAGTGCGAAGACATGCACCCGGTTCCCCCACAGATGAGGACTTGAACACGTTCTAACATCGTTTATTTGTCCTTTCTTTCGGAGAGTAAATACTTCGTGATCGGTTGGTGGTTCACAATGTGTCTTTCGACAATTTGTCTGACCATCGGAATCGTGAGGGCACAGTAAATATACGATTGTCCCGCCTCATCGATGATTTCTGCCATCGGTTCATGGGCACATTCGCCCATACATCCGACTTGAGTCACCGTCACATTTTTCAATTCACTGAGTTCGATTTGTTCCAAAAATGCATTCAAAATCGGTCTCGCACCACTGGCTATGCCACAGGTACCCATCCCAACTTGAATTCTAAAGCCATCCTTTTGATAACGCATGGTCATCTTTTTTAAGGATTCGTCACGTAACTGCTTGAGTTCATCTAGTGTTTTCATTTGCCACCTCTATTAATTTGTCTTGGACGTATGTGTATAATTGGTTTCTTTGTTTGTATGTTTTATTGGGGTGATTGAGCCCCAATGACTGAAAGTCTAATTGAAATCCATCATAGGTGAATACCAAGTTTGAAACCCCTTGATGCATGTATAAATCAGCTATTAACGCAGGTATATCCCCCATCTCTGGGAAGTCGATGTGTTGGTCGTCAAACCCTAAAGATAAGGTCGTACCTACACCCAGCTTGGATGTGATTTCAAAGTAACCATTGGTTTGAATCGTTAAATCGTGGATGAGGGAAAGGCCTAACCCCACTGTTCTTGTTTTTCTTGAAGAATAACTGAATGTTTTGACTTTCATCAAGGTTGATTCATCCATCCCTTTGCCATTATCGCGGATGGTGACTCTAAATAACCCTTGATGTACCATGGATAACTCAATATGAGAGGCGTTCGCTTCAATTGAGTTTTGAATCAAATCGTATAAATAATCGGTGAATTTAGTCATGCCTGAAATACCTAAAAAAAGCGTCTATGGTCAATTCATCGAGTTCGATTTGATTGTCTTGTGTTTTTTCTAATATATCGATGATTTGGTGAGCATCGCTATTTTTAACATGGGTTTTAGCTTGTTTTAAACTCGGATCAATGAATTCCTTACCATCGAGTGGGTATCGTTCGACATAATCTTGACCACTTCGATGTTTTTTATCGAGGTGAGCATAAATCAAAATATGTGGGTATGGTGTCAACTTAGTCAAAAGTTCCTTTAATGTCCACTGGATGGGTTGGATTAAAAGATACGGTACTTCTGCGATGAAATCATCGTGGATATCACAGATGTATTGTTCACCATAGATCTCTGGTTGATTCATGACTTTGGGTAAGGCTTGTTCTAATTCAAGGTCAAAAGCCAGTGCATCTTTGATGGACTTGAAGTAACACAACACATCGAAGTCTTCAGCTACGGTGATTTCCACCCCTGGGATGAACAACAAATCATAGCTTTTGGATAATTCATAACAGGTAGTTAATTGTTTGAGTGAATTGTGGTCTGTAATTGAAATGATTTCTAGACCTTTTAAGGTAGCCATGTTGAAGATGTTATTGGGGGTCATCAAAACATCACCACAGGGCGATAAAACGCTGTGGATGTGTAAATCATACGCATAGGTCATAAAAACCCCCGCTTAACCATGTCGATGATGACTTCATGGGTTAAATAATCGGTTTTAACCAAGATGATTTCTTCTAAAGTTGCTTTTTGTATGAATGTTTCAGATACTTCGGCATCTTTGGTTAAAATGATCAAATTGAAATCCAACATCATGGCTAGATTCAACGTCGAATTGGTTGAAATCATGGTGATGAGTGCCATATAAGGTTTCATATGTTTGATGGCAGTGGATAACAAATCTGTCGCGTAAACCCCTTCAAAATAGAGGTCATCACGACTGGGGTTTAAAACTTCATAATGGGTATTTTCAAGTAGTGCGGATAATTTAGACATCGCGTTCACCTACTTTAAAGATCATTTTTAGATGGGTACCACGTGGACTCGAATGAATCGTCAATCTGTCGGAGAGTTCTTTCATATTATTCAAACCCATCCCAGCACCAAATCCATTTAAGTGTGCGATTTGGGTTGCTGTCGAG
>JAEZHT010000066.1 GCA_023436805.1 Bacillota bacterium | reverse complement strand
CTTCATAACTGACAGGTAATGTACCCAAAATGGTACCGCCATAAACATTATATTTGTCGATCAATTGTTTTAAGACGGGTTGTTTATCACCCACATATAAATCATCGCCAAGAAGCAAGGCGAACGGTTCATGACCGATGAATGCTTTCGCACACAAAACGGCGTGACCTAGACCCAATTGTTCCTTTTGACGGATGTAGTGGATATTCGCTAAATTGGACACATCGGTGATGATTTTTAACTCCGCATCTTTGTGTTTTTCTTTTAAGATATTTTCTAACTCAAGATTGCGGTCAAAATGGTCCATGATGGCATTTTTGTTGGCTGAAACGATGATGAGAATTTCCTCGATTCCTGAAGCTAAGGCTTCTTCAACGATGTATTGGATCGTTGGGGTGTCGATGATGGGGAACATTTCCTTAGCAAGTGCTTTGGTGGCAGGTAAAAAACGTGTCCCATACCCTGCGGCTGGTATAACTGCTTTTTTGATCATAGTGATTACGCGTGGCGTATCTCCTTTCTAATAGTAAAGCATGATGCGTACATACGTACCTTGATTCATCTTTAATTCTAGTAATATGTCTCTCACCGTGTTTTCGATGATGTAGTCGAGGTTTCTTACCCTTACATTGGTTTGTAGGGTGATGATGCCCGCTTCATCGTAATCGAGTTCGCGCGATGGATAAGCCTTAATGTAGTTTTTCGCAAGATTCTTATCCTTGAAATATACCATTAAACTGATGATGACTTCACCACGGATTTCGAGCTCATTTAAGAGGTGTGCGAGGTTGAGTGCTCTAGCAACGATATAATCCGAATTGTGGAAGAACGTGGTTTCATAAAACTTACGATTGAGGTCAGAAAACTGTCTTAACCCCACATGGGTCTTAAAAATGCCTTCCAAAAACGATTGAAATCTTAGAATGCGTTTGTGTTGTGTGTGATGAAATTCGGCATAAATATAGGCATATTTTTTGTTGTGTGTATAAGCAGTGATGATGAATCTGTAGAAATTCGCATAGATTAAAATCTCATTGAAATGGGCTTGAAATGTTTCTAAGGACACTTCCATCCCATAGTGACCAATTTCTGTCGTATGCTCATTATACACCAAAGGTTCAAATAAAGCATTAGCAAACACGAGTTCTTGTCGGTCTTGATCGTAATATTGATAAGCACTGTAACTGATGCGCATATAATAACGAATCCATTCCACGATCCCCATCGTCGCACCAAAAATAGCGACAACCGGTACGAATATCCACTTGTATGTCGTTGAGATATCATCGGTCACTGCCAAGATGAAAATAATGGGCAGGAATACAGATAATCTAACGACACGCATCATGGTTGTAAACCCTTTTTTATGGAGTAAAACCATCATGATGAAAACAATGGTAATGAAATAAATGACCAAGACATTATTTGGCGTAATACTGCGGAAGATTGCGATGTCATTGGCAACGAAAATCAACATGAATATGTCTATCGCAAACAATCCGAATACCGTCAAAGTACGCGCTTTTTGGTACCACTTTTTCGTGTATAATTTGCGCACTTGAGGTAAGTGATAGTGCGATTTCATTTCTTTGCGATACGTATAGAATGTCTCAAATTTGCCATACCATGGCACTTTGAATGGTTCGATGTCTTCATCATCCAATGTCTTATTCAAATAGGCTTCAAAGTCAGCCAATGGGTTTAAAACGAAGAGCAAGGTACCAATGAAGATGATGGCTAAACTGAATCTCGCATCAAACAAGGCTAAAGTAATCGCAATTAAAACACCGTATATGAAAAATACGATGAGTTTTGCAAGTCCACCAAATAAATACAAAGCCACGTAAAGTAAAAACAATACACTGACCAAGGCGTAAATGGTTTGTTCATCCGATTGTAGGAAATACGAAGCAATGATCATGCTCACGATGATCGATGAGCCGATCGTTAAAGCAATCAGTAAACGGCGTGACATATTTTATCCTCGTTATATACTAAATTATACAAAAAAAAGAATGGAGTGTCCATTCTTTATTCTTTCAATTATTTTTGTGCAGCTTTGATGGCTTCAACCAATTCAGCTTTCTTTAATCCAGAAAGACCAGTTAAGCCTAAGCCTTGTGCAACTTCTTTAAGTTGTGCGACAGTCAAAGTTTCTAATTCCACTTGTGGTTCAGCTACTTTTTCAACGACTGGTGCTACTTTTTCAACCTTAGCTGGTTTAACAACTGGTTTAACTTCAACCGCTTGTGGTTTGATTTCGCCAGATAAACCTTTTCTAGCGACTTCTACGACTGCAGTAAAGCCTTTAGGGTCGTTGTATGCTAAGTCTGCCAACATTTTACGGTTGACAACCACGCCAGCCTTCAATAAACCATTGATTAACAATGAATATTTGAATCCGTTTAAACGGCATGCTGCGTTGATTCTGGAAATCCAAAGCTTGCGCATATTTCTCTTGGTTTGTTTTCTGTCTCTGTATGCGTAAGCAAGTGCTCTCATGACTTGTTCATGGGCTGTCTTATAAATCGTGTGTTTGGAACCAAAGTAACCCTTGGCTAATCTTAATATTTTTTTACGACGTGCTCTCGTTTGCACGTTACCTTTTACTCTTGGCATGTGTGTCCTCCTACTTCAAGTTCGAAATCAGTTGTTTAATACGTTTGTAGTCTGATGCAGACACACCTGTTTCGCCTCTTAATTGTCTATTTTGTTTGGTTGTTTTGCTGCCGGCTAAGTGATTTGAATAAGCTTTGCCTCTCATGAGTTTACCAGAGCCAGTAACTTTAATTCTCTTCTTTAAACCGCTATGTGTTTTTTGTTTTGGCATAATGTTTGCTCTCCTTTGTTATTTGGTTGGTTTTGGTGCAACCGTCGCGAATAACTGACGGCCTTCCATCTTCACTGGGGACTCAACCACAATCGCGTCACCCAACGTTTGAATAAAGCTTTCCATGACTTTAACGCCTTGGTCGCTATGAACAATCATACGACCTTTAAAGCGTAGTGAAATTTTAACTTTATCGCCTTTTTCAAGGAACTTGATGGCTTGTTTTGATTTTGTTTCTAAATCGTGCGTGTCGATGACTGGGGATAAACGAATTTCCTTCACTTCAACGACATGTTGATTCTTCTTCATTTCACGTTGTTTTCTTTGTTGATCGTATCTAAATTTAGAGTAATCCATGATTTTCGCAACCACAGGCTTAGAATCTGGTGAAACCACCACTAAGTCGAGTTCACGTGTTCTCGCTTCATATAGCGCTTGATGGATTTTGATTAATCCTAAATTTTGACCTTGATCATCGATGACTAACAACTCTCTAGCTGAAATACCTTCATTCACTAAAGCATCGACTTGTTTATTGCCTTTGACAGGACTTGTGCCTTTGACAGGACTCTTGATAAACGCCACCTCCTAAGTGTCTTTTATTAAAAGAAAAAGTGTGTACTCACAGTACCCACTTATATACGTTAATTTAAAATATAATTTAACGTGACCGTTTGCCTACCGATTCATCGATCAGGCGAGAAGTAGGTACTTCTTCTTTTCACTATTTCTAGTTTCCTTATGTATTATAACGAAATCAACCATAGATGTCAAGCATAAATGCACTTTTTATTTTGGCTTAATTTGTTGTAGATGATATGACAGCCAGTAATAGCTGAAAGATAGCCAAATCGGATACATTTCGAATGTCCCGCGATTGAATGGGATGAGCCATCGTAACCCATGCCCCTCAGGGAACAAAGCATTCAAATTGGGATGTAACATCAGCAACATGACACCAAACAGAAGGGTATAGGTTGATTTAACCCGTATCCATAATACCACAATCCCACTGAAAATGCACGTATTGATAAAGAGTTGAGTCCAAAGTGCTTTTATAACCATCATTTCATTAAAAGCGAGACCGTATATGAGTTGTATCGAGGTCCCATGGATCAAAACCAACCCTAGGGCGAAAAACCAAAATTGAACCATTTTGATGGCGTTATAGGTTTGCCCAAACATGACTTCAAGATAGGCATGTTTTTCCCCTATCCAATCGATGGATTTAACGATGATATGGCACCCTATCAACACATAAGCTAAATACCCACTTTGTTCGATGTAATACTGTTTTAGGTACGCCTGTTGTAAAACCCGTTCTGTAGGTGACGACCACATATGACTAAAATATATCAGCAATCCAAACCATAAAAGATAAAACAATAACGTCATCCAAACCCATTTGGTCGATTTTCGTTTGCTTAATTCATAATCGAAAAACTTAATCCAATGCATGGGTGATGACCGAAAGTTTGGAAAATAACTTGGGTTCATGGGTCGAAATGATGAAACATGTTCCAAGGGCTTGCATCTTTTCAATCCGTTTGATGATGACTTTCATCGTTTTGGTATCCAAAGCCGTGAAGGGCTCATCCATAAAGACCACATCGGGTTTACCCACCAAACTCAAATATAACAATACTTTTTGTTTGTTGCCTTTGGATAAATTCGAAACCTCATTAGACATGTCAATTTCCAAATCAGCCAACAAAGACAAATCCATCGGGACCCGCATGATGGATAACATCCAGGCGATAAATGTGTAAGGCCGATCTGCGTACGGCAGTTCAACCAAATCGGGCATGTACCTGCATTTGATATTTTTCTGGTGGATGATTTGACCCCGGTCGGTTCGAATCCGATTCATGCACAGTTTGAGCAATGTGGTCTTACCTGAGCCATTTTGACCGACCAACAAATGGATGGTTCCAGGCTCGAATTGTAATGATAAATCATGAAATAAGGCTTTGTTGCCATACGATTTGGATACTCCTCTTAATTCAATCAATGACATAAATACGGTTTAAACTATTCTCAGGAATGATAGTACTCATCGATTCGAAGTACAAGAACGTGTCAATGGTCTGAGCGTAGAGGGTCCCTTCTAAAGTATAAAAGATGCGCAGTGGGGTTTTTGAAAAGTAAAATACATCGGGTTCAATATCGATTTCGATGGTTTTTTGGGTATGAATATCTTCGATTATTTCAACACAATGGTTGACTGTGTAACAAACCGATTCAATCTTGATTGAACGTTTGACAGAGATATCCAATACGATGTGATTCAAAAAAACACCTTCATTTGGTTTGGTCCCATATTGGTTATAAATCGACAGTTCTTGTTCAAGGTTTGGTTTCATCAATGAAAGCCTACCAATGTTTGATACCAAACGTTCCCCATTTTTCAGTATGATGGTCAAATAACAATCTTTAATATAATAATCTACCTCTAAGACGGGTAATTTCAAAACAAATGTATGCTTTGTGTAGCGATCACCTAAATACGTGTATTTGCCGTAAGTATGAATTTCATAGCTTTTCGGGATCAATTTAAAGTGTTCATCACTACTCGATACATAGATAGATTCGATGGCTGAAATGTCGGTATATGCCGAGGTATGGTTCGAAAAACCTTCGATGGCAAGGGTCTCATCGGTCGTCAATTGGGCATATAACGTTTGTCTAAATAACCATTTTTTTGATGGCAACTGCTCAGCTTGAACGCTCATGATGATGAAGGAAATCATGATCATCGTAACGATGACAAATAGCCATTTCTTCATATTTTCACCTTTTCGAGTCGATAATATTGTGTGGTTATGACGAACACCTCAAACCCACCTTTTTCCAATTCTAACCAAAACAGGTATCGAGAAGCCACCCCATTGGTGATTTTACCTTCACCTACCACATATAAATTCGCCATGGTTTGCGGGTCAACTTGCATCTTCACAGTCCAAGTTTCTGTTTCTTTTCGAGTGGTTTCTGTCGTGGCCGTGATTTTCAACGACCCATCCAAATTACCTTTGAATTTTTTGACTGGTCCAGACATATTGATACCGATTGATCCCGTCGAAGTAATGTTTCGTGAAGATGTGAACTGACTTTCAAATTTATAATTATATTCAATTGGGGTGGTACCATCGTTATAATACGAAAAGACCGATTTTGTTTTATACGTCACCTTTAAGTTTTCATGGACATATTTGACATTCCAACCAGCAAAACGTCTTTTATTAACTTCCTTTAAATACGATTTGTATTCTGTATCGGTATAATCACTCAAAAATTTACCTTCATGGAGCGTGATCGATTCATAAGCTAAATAGTCGCTATCTGCTTTTAATCGAATCGATCTTAATCCTGTGAGCAAAATGAGTAAACACAACATCCAATATTTTTTCATGGTAAAAACCTCCTACTAGATACATACATCAAAAAGGCACAAAAAAAAGAAAAGGCATGTGACTTACCTTTTCTCTTTGGTTTATTTTTTCATGAATGCTTCGATGTCTTTCACTTCTTTGATGATCGACTTGGATAAATTGATTCGGCCATCTTTGGTGAGTAAGACATTGTCTTCGATGCGGATACCGATGCCTTCATCGGCGATGTATAAGCCTGGTTCTACTGTTAAGACTTGGTTTTCTTCAAACGGTTTGGTGTAGTTGCCCACATCATGGACATCTAAACCGAGGAAATGACCCAAGGAATGATAATAGTACTTGGTAAGTTCGCTTTCATCTTTGATTTTACCCAATTTAATGAGCCCTTCAGCCAAGACTTTCTTACCGAAATCATTCCATTCTTTGAATGTAACGCCTGGTTTCAAAAATTCAATCGAACGTTTGTTCGCTTCAAGAACAATTTCATAATAAGCTTTTTGACGTTCTGTGAAGCGACCACTGACTGGGAATGTTCTTGTGATATCGGAACAATACATGTCTTTTTGAACACCCAAATCAAATAAGATGAGGTTGTTTTCTTCGATGATGGCATTGTTTTTACGGTAATGCAAAATGGTTGCATTCGAACCGTTGGCGGCGATCGTTCCAAACGAAGGTTTGACCCCGTGTTGGTTTAAAACAAAGTTGTAATGGGCTTCAAGTTGGTGTTCCTTAATACCCGCTTTAGCGGCTTTATAAAGCGCTTCAATGCCTTCTCTAGTGATTTCGATGGCTTGTTTCATCGCTGCAATTTCTTGAGGTTGTTTGATGCTTCTAAGTTCGCCCAATTCAGGGTGCAAGTTAGCCACGATGAGGTTTGGGTATTTTTCCTTCATAAGGCTACCGAATTGGTTGGCTAACGTTGGCATGTGACGTAAATCTCTGCGTTCTAAGTCTAAGTAAAGATACTTCAGTGCACCAAAAATGGCGGCTCTAGAATCTTGGAGGTATTTGCTTAACACGACTTCAAAGTCTTTACGATCGTAAATATCGGTGATACCGGATACTGAGGTCGCTTCATCTTTGGTTAACCCAGCACCAACCCAAAGGGCTTGAACAGGGTCCACAGGTTCAATGAATAACAACGCTTTTTCCAATCCAGCCCCTTTGAGCATGACCAAAATGACATCCTCTTGATCGATGCCCGTTAGGTAATAGAAATTGCGGTTGATTTCAAAAGGGTATTGCTCATCGGCTGTCGATAAAGGTGCAATCCCTGAGAAGAACACAGCGAAGCTTTGATTTTCCATTTTATTGAATACATTTTTACGGTTGTTAATATACATAATTTTTCTCCTAAATTTGACCCAATAGCCCTTGGACTGTGAGCTTATAGTTTTCTAAAGCTTCTTCCGCCAGCGCTTTGGATTGTCCGACAACGGACATGTAAATCTTGAGTTTTGGTTCAGTACCCGATGGTCTTAAGACAATCCATGACCCATCGCGATAATAAAATTTGAGAACATTCGATACAGGGTATGGTAGAGCTTCTACCCCGGTCTTACGCCATGTTTGTTGTTTCAAGACATCATCGATTTGAACAATTTCCTTATTTTTAATCGACAAGCGATTGGTTCTAAAATAAGTCATCAAGGCTTCAATACGCTTTTTACCTTCTATTCCTGAAAGGTTAAGGTTCAAGGTTTCTTCTAGGTAGTAACCATAGGTTTCATATACCGATTGTAAAAGGTCGATGAGGGTTTTACCTTGAGCAGCCATGTATGTAGCCATTTCAGCGAGCATATATACCGCTTGAACGGCATCTTTGTCTCGAACAAAATCGGCAATCAATGAACCATAAGATTCTTCACAGCCGAACACATAAACCCCAGAACCTTCGATGGCTTTGGCTTTTTCGCCAATGAATTTGAACCCTGTCAGTGTCGTTTCAACGGTCATTTCAAATGATTTCGCAATCTTCTCAATGAGTGGTGTGGTGACGTTGGTGGTAAAGACATATCCATTTTTAGGGAGTAAGCCTAACGCTTGTTTTCGACTTAAAATGTAATAAAGTGTCAATGACGCGGCTTGATTACCACTTAAAAAGTGGAATTTGCCTTGGTGCTTGACCATGACGCCCAAACGGTCTGCATCGGGGTCAGTTACTAGGATTAGGTCGCCTTGAATTTCTTTAGCGAGCGCTAATGCACCTTCATATGCCAGTTTTTCTTCTGGGTTGGATGAACCAGTCGCACCAAAGTTCGGGTCATTGACCATTTGTGATTCGACCGGATATACATCATAACCCAAGGATTTTAGTAAACTTGGGATGAGTGGTCCACCTGCCCCATGGAGCGGTGAATATACCAATTTCAATGGTTTTTTAGGTAAATTTTCAATTTGAATGGTTTTCACTAAATCCAAATAGTTTGAATCAAAAGACGCATCTACCCAATGGATTTTCGACGAGGATTCATCATAACCAATGGTGAAGTAATCTTCAATGCTTTGAATTTCATCGATGACAATATCTGCCAATCTTGGTACCAACTGACAACCAGTTTCATCATAGACTTTATAACCATTGTAGGTTTTAGGGTTGTGTGACGCGGTGATCATGATGCCGCCATCGCAGTCAAAATGTCTGACCATAAAGGATAAATATGGGGTTGGACGTAATGACTTGGTGATGTAAACTTCAATGCCTGAAGCGGCGAGTACCCCAGCGGCTCTTTTGGCGAATACATATGAATTTAAACGGTTGTCATAGGAAATCGCGACACGTTTATGTCGATTTAAGCTCAAAATGTATCGTGAAAACCCGAGGGTGGCGCGCATGATGGTATATACATTCACACGGTTGGTTCCCGCACCCATCAAACCACGGATGCCCCCAGTACCAAATTCTATGTCCATGTAAAATGCATCTTCTTTTTGTGCATCATTCATCTGTTCTAATTCTGTTTTTAATGTTGAATCCAAGGCTTCATAATTAACCCAGGACTGATATTTTTGGATATAATCCATGCTATCCCTCCTCATGTGAATATTATAAACGATAACCGCTTTATTTTAACAAAAAAACAGCCGAAGCTGTTAATTTTTTAATAATATATCGAGTAATCCGCGGAGGACCAAATGTTCATCACGTTCAACTTCTGTGTAACAGAGTGGTTTGATGATTTCAGATAACCCGCCAGTCATGATGACTTTGAAGTTTACCAAAACTTCTTTTCGAATGCGGTCAATCAACCCATCGACTTGAGCAGCTACCCCGTAAGTAACCCCCGATTGCATACAAGCAATCGTATTCGTACCCAATACTTTATTCGGTACTTCTAGGTCAAATTCTGGTAGTAAAGCGGTATTCGATACCATCGCACGCATCGAAATCATAACCCCAGGGGTGATGATGACGCCTTTGATGGTCGCTTTTTCCATGTAGATGTATTTGGTTGCAGTACCTAAATCCACAATCAGAACCGGTGTCGGTTCGTTTCTCGCCCCTGCAACCGCACAGATGAGGTCTGCACCAACTTCTTTAGGGTAATCGGTTTTCACGTTGATCCCTGTTTTGATGCCGGGTCCAATCACGAGGGGTTGGATTTGATAATATTTCACGAAAAGCTCTTTCAAAGCCTTGGTCACAGGCGGTACAACAGACGCGATAGCAACTTTTTCAATCGGCTCATTTTTAATGAACGGGTGAATTAAAAGATAATAGGCATCGGCAGATAAGTTCCTGTCTGTGGTTAAGCGAAATTTTTGTTCAATTTTTCCACCAAAAGTGACACCAATTTTGACTTCGGTGTTCCCAACATCAATCAGTAAAATCATACGAGTTCCTTTCTAGCATAGTTGAGAATACCGACAATGATTGGTGTTCCAACTAAGACTGCAGCGAGTGCTTCCATGAGTCCATTGGTCATCGCGATGCCGTAGATGATTGAAATGACATCGGTGAAACCTGCACTGAAGATGACCGGTTTGAATATCGCAACCACCGATAAAACCAAAACAGTATGGATGACGGTGGCTAAAATGAATGACGACGGGATGAATACATAACTACCTTGGTGTTTTTCAATAAACCAATAATAAGCTACTAAGAAAGCTACCGTTAAGAACAATACGATTGGTGTGACAATGCCGCCTATACGCGCTTCTCTCTCGGTTGCTTCATCTGCCAAGCCTGGTAAACTGAGTTCAATGACCAAAGCTTCTGCGCGTTTCGCGAGGGCTTCCACAGGTTGGTCTTCTTCGATGCTGTCGGCTTCGGCACGTAAAGTATATACTTGTGCTTGTTTGGTGTTGTATTCTGACCAAGCATTCGCAGTTACAATGGCTTTAGAACCATAGAATAAGGCGAATACAGTCACCACAGATACGACCCCAAATAAAATGACTTTACCCAATTTAACGGTTTCAATCTTTTTAAAGAGTTGAACCACTTCAAACGCTGCCCAAGCGAACAGCATTCTTGGTAAAATCGAAATCCATGGCAATTGGAACGCTAAGTCAAATGCGGTTGTGCCATATATATAGGAAGCAATCATTGACCCCAATCCCATGAAAAATCCTAAGATGATCGCGTTACGTCGATCCACTAAAAAAACACCAACGATCACTGGGATGTGCACTAAGGTAACAGATACCCCTGGCATCACGGTGATGAAACCGATTTGTGGTAATAATGACATGGTCAAAATAATCGTCACAAACACGGCTGTCAGTGTGAGTTGAAACAGTCTTTTATCTCTCATATTTTCTCCTTTTTAGGCCACGATGGGTCCCATAAGTACATCCTTATTATAGAACTTTCATTTGAATATTTCAACAAAAAAGGAACCCGAAGGTTCCATTTGTATTATCGTGCTAACCAACCACCATCGACGGCGAGTGTAAAGCCGTTGATGTATGAAGATGCTTCAGAGGCCAAAAAGACAATGGCACCCATCATGTCGCTTGGTAATCCCCAACGACCTGCTGGAATTCTTTCTAAGATTTGACCCGCTCTGGTCTCATCATCACGCAATTGCTTGGTATTGTTGGTTGCCATATACCCAGGGGCGATCGCGTTGACGTTGATGTTGTATTTTGCCCACTCATTGGCCATCGCCATGGTGATGCCTTTAACTGCAGATTTAGATGCAGTATAAGAAGGTACACGGATGCCACCTTGATAAGCTAACATCGATGCGACCGAAATGATTTTTCCACCGCTTTGTTGCTTCACAAATTGATTTGCACACGCTTGAGATAAGAAAAATACCGTTCTTGAGTTGATGTTCATGACATCGTCCCAGTTTTGTTCAGAAAACTCAAGGGCATCTTGACGCTTGATGATGCCGGCATTATTCACTAAGATATCGACATGACCAAATGCTTTGACTGCTTCTTCAACCAAAGCCACCAAATCGGCTTGTTTTGAGTTGATTAAGTCTTTTTTAATCCCATAAAAACGTTTGCCCAATGCTTCTACTTGGGCTTTGGTTTCAGGCATATCGACATAATCGACGCCTACCACATCTGCACCTGCATCAGCCAAACCTAAGCACATGCCTTGGCCTAACCCTGTGGATGCACCAGTCACGATTGCGACTTTGCCTTTTAAACTAAATTGATCTAAGATTCCCATCATTTTTCTCCTTTATTTTAAGTCTTTGGTTTGGATAAAATCCATGTCATCGTACGCTTGATTTTCACCGCACATACCCCAAATAAACGTGTAATTGGTGGTTGCGACACCGGCATGGATGCTCCAGCTTGGTGAAATCACGGCTTGTTCATTGGCCATGACAATATGTCTGGTTTCATCGGGTCTACCCATCATATGGAAAACGCGATGTTCTGCAGGTAAATTGAAATAGAAATACACTTCCATACGACGTTCATGCGTATGACAAGGCATTGTATTCCAAGATGACCCTAATGCGAGTTCTGTTAAGCCCATTTGAAGTTGGCAGGTCTCTAAGATGGCCGGGTGTAGATATTGATATATCACACGCTTGTTCATGGTAGATTCCGCACCGACAGCCCTTGGGTTAGTAATTGAAAATGGGATATGTTTGTTTGGATAGGTTTTGTGTGCTGGACTGGAGTTAATGTAAAATTTCGCTGGATTTTTAGGATCTAAAGAACCAAATTCAATCGATTTTACCCCTCTGCCCAAATATAAACCATCCTTGTGTGCCATGGGTTGTCTAAAACCATCATAGATGATGTAGCCCTCACCACCAATATTGATGACGCCAAGTTCTCTGCGTTGTAGGAAATAGTCGCTTGCCACCTCTTTGGGTGCATCTAAGCTCAACGCTTGATTCACGGGGTATACTCCCCCTGCAATGATTCGATCAAAGTGAGAATATGTTAAGGCGATGTCGTCTTCGACAAATACCTCTTCAATCAAATACGTTTGTCTCAATTTTGCCGTGTCATAGTGTTTTGAATCTTCTGGACTGGTTGAATAACGAACATTGAATTTCATGGTTGAACCTCCTTTATTTTTTGAATAAAAGCGAAACTTTCTGCGATATCTTCGCCGGTGATTCCCTCAAATATGTAATAGGCATCCGGGTTGCTTTGAAGCATCATTGGTAATAACCGTTCATAATCGAATAGCCCTTTGTTGAGCCCAACTTGAACCAGTTTACCTTCTTTGAGTTGATAGTTTTTTAAATGGAATACCGTAATCTCATCTTTCAACAGGTGCAACGCTTCTTGTAAGATTTGCTCATGTTGTCGATGGTTTCGTGTATTGAGTAAGTTAAATAAATCAATGATGACTTTAACATGTTTACTGTTTAAATCATGCACAAATCGCTTTAATGCGTGGGGTGAAAAAATGACGTGACCATACGCCGCTTCAATCAGTACAGTTTTATCGACGCGTTCTGCGGTTTCAACGATTGGTTTAAAGACGGATAGAGCCTGTTCGTAGGCTGTTTTCGTATGGTTTTGTTCGTGGTATGTCCACTGATCATCATTATATGAACCTGTCTCTGAAGCGACATATTCTGTATGGAGGATATGTGCGAGTTCCAATTGTTTTTGGAATCGAACTACCCCTGCTTGTACTTTGTCTTGATTGCTATGGATGGGATTAAAATAACTACCCAATAATAAAACCGCCACGGGTCCTTGATGTGTGGCTATGGTTTTAAATGCGTCTTCGGTGAGTGGTGGTTCAGGGATTAAGGCTTTATTAACGACCAATTGAACCCCATCAAAACCAAACGATTGAGCACTTTGAAACAGTGATTTTGCATCCATCTTACCCATATCATGTGCTCGAATCCCGATTTTCATTACAAGATATCTCCTAAGTAGCCTAAGCGACGAGAGATTTGTTTGCCGACTTCTTTGAATTGTTTAGCAATACTTTGGGTATCGTCCATCGATGTGTGTAATCTGGATACCGCAACCACGCCACAAACGCGGTTTTCAAAGTTATACACTGGTATAGCGATATTCATGACGTGATTGAGTTCGCCACCCAATTCGCAAGTGTAGCCTTTGCTGATAATTTCCTTCTTGCGTGGTTCTTCAATACGTACCAAACCTTCAATTTTCTTATCGAAAGCAGCGTAACATTCACCGATGAAATTATCGGCAAAACTGGTATAAATTTGTCCCACTTCAACATGCGAAACAATTTGACTTTGTGGCGATTGATACGCATGAACAAACACAATTTTATCCCCATTGATGCGTTTGGTTGCGAATGCATTGCAGCCAAATTCGTCGGAAAACTGCTTTAAAAGCGGCGCAGATGTGGTAATAAAATTGGAGTTTTTGGTATAAACCGAACCAATGGCATACATTTTAGACCCAATGACGTATGTCTTTCTGAATGGGTCTTTGTAATAGATGGCATCCGCTTTATACAATGTTTGTAAAAAATCATAAGCGGTGGCTTTAGGCATATCGAGTTCACGATAAATTTCACCTAAAGTCAATCCATCTGGATTTTTGGAAATCAATTCTAGTATAGCCAAAATGCGGTTTACTGAACGGTTGTCTTTCATAATAATGCCTTCTTTCGCTATTATTTAGCGTTGAACACGGCCTGAAGCGTCTCCTTTAGCCAATGTTTCAACTTCTTTTTCATCCACTAAGTTGTAATCACCAAAGATGGTGTGTTTGAGGGCACTGGCTGCTACTGCAAATTCCAATGCTTCCCCTTGTGTTTTCTTGGTTAGTAAACCATGGATCAAGCCACCTGAGAATGAATCCCCACCACCAACACGGTCGACGATGCGAATGTCATAAGACTTGGAGTAATAAAACTCTTTTCCATTATAAATGAGTGCACTCCAACCATTGTCAGAAGCTGAATGTGACTCTCTCAATGTGGTTGCAACATATTTAAACTTAAAGGTGTCCAACATTTCTTTGAAAATGCGTTCATACCCTTGGTGGTCAAGTTCACCTTTGGTGACGTCGCCACCAGGTTTGAATCCCAATGTCAACTCTGCATCTTCTTCATTACCAATGCATACATCGACATATTGCATGAGGTCTCTCATGACTTTTTGAGCTTGTTCAGGGGTCCACAATTTCTTGCGATAATTGAGGTCACATGAAACAGTCACACCATGTTTTTTTGCTGCGATACACGCCGCTTTGGTGATGGCTGCGCCATTTTCTGAAATGGCTGGCGTAATTCCTGAAAAATGGAACCATTGGGCATCTTTGTAAATGTCATCCCAATTGAATTCTTCTGGTTTTGCCAAGGCGATGGCACTGTCCGCTCTGTCATAAATGACTTTTGATGGACGCATCGATGCGCCATGTTCTAAATAATATATGCCAATGCGTTCCCCACCACGTAAGATGTGGTCGGTATGAACGCCAAATTTTCTCAATGAATTGACCGCGGCTTGCCCAATTTCATGTTTAGGCAATTTGGAAACAAAATAAGCATCGTGACCATAATTAGCCAAAGATACCGCGACGTTGGCTTCACCACCGCCGTAAACCACATCGAAACCATCCGCTTGAACAAAGCGATTTTTATCCGCAGGGGATAAACGTAACATGATTTCTCCTAATGTAACAATTTTCATTGGTTTCTCCTTATAATTTCACTTTAAATACGGCTTTTTTGACCATATCCTGTGTCCCATTGGACAACTTCGGCATGTGTAGTTCATCTTTAAAAACCATCGCGAACATACCTTTGGTCAACAATATGGTTGAAAAATAGCCCAGGGATTGCCCCTTTTTGACATCTTTTTCAGGGCTATAAGCTTCGGTGACTTGAAATTTGAGGTCATCAGCTTCAAGATAACCGAAGATTTCTGTGCCTTCTAAGACAAGTTGAATATCACCATACACTTGGTGCGATTCAAAATAGCATTGCATCAATGGTTTGGGTACGTAATCTTCACGAATCAAACGGACATTTTCATGGATGACATGGTTGCCCACTGGTAAATCTTTGATGTCATGGGCTTGAACATAATCAATTACAG
>JAEZHT010000034.1 GCA_023436805.1 Bacillota bacterium | reverse complement strand
GTTCATACACGACCATCACTACGGAAGCACAAATGACGGCGTTCTTGAATAACAGCTTACCAGGGGATTTATTTGAGTTCATCGTGACCATTGAAAATCTATCGACATCCTCTGTGGTTGCGAGTATATACTTTAATGACATTACAAGCAGTAACCCAAATGCAGGTTACGACATGCGTAATGTTTTTTACCTTGTTGATGGCGTTGTGGTTGTGAATGCTTCCAACAACAACCTACCGCTCAATTCAACGACACCGGTGACTTTTGAAGGACAAACCTTCTCAAATTATCGTTTGTCTAATTTGATCGATGCTTCTCAAGACATCACCATCATCACCAATGTCAACATTCCAATCAGTCAAATTGTATTCATCGAGTTTGCGATTCAATTTGACCCCAATACATCTAAACAAGAATACCAAGCAGGCATCCTTAGTATCGCATCCTTGCTTGCTGTATTCGATGCCTAGGGGGACGCCATATGAATAAACGACTCTTAGGTTTAACCATCAGCATGTTTCTCACGTTAATCTTACTTGCGACCACGGTATATGCCTATTATTTTGACCGAAAAGAAACGGGCAGTGTCGATTTGACCTTGGGCGAAGTATCCTTCACTTGGACAGGTGCATTTGTCACGGATTTCGTGATGCCTGCACAAGAACTGATCGATACACCATTTACATTAAACAACCAATCTAGCGTAGAAACCGAATTGAGATTCAGCGTGATCGCCTCTACACAAGTGTTGGGGACAGTTGAATTAGAAGATATCTTTATCGTATATGAGTTTGATGCCGACTGGGTTTTAGAATCGGATGGGTATTATTACTATCGAGGTACAGATACCGATTCAACCTCTGAACCAGGTAAGTATAAGATTCCTACCAACGTATTACAAATACCGGTTTTACTTTCACTCAAATTGGATGGTTCTGTCATTCGAAATGAACACATTGGAAAAACCGTGACGCTATCCTTAACCTTCCAAGCCAAACAAGGTCCTTTCATCGATTGGGCAACCTTAGGCTCAACCAATTACGATTTTTCAACGGGACAATAAACCATTTTACCTTAAGGGGGTGACACCATGAAAAAATTAAGACTCATCGAAAGTATCGTGATTTTGATCATGGTGCTCGCATTATTAACCACGGGCATATTCGCTTGGATCATTGCCCGCTTTCAATCAGAACCGGTCATCTTCACCAGTGGTTCGATTGCCGTAGATGCACAGCTTTTTATCGCCAATGATGCCAATAGAGATGGTACTTTGGATGGTGGCTATACCGAAATCACCAGCGCAGGGATTGATTTTGTGAATTTGATGCCTGGGCAAATTTATACCTTTAGATTGATTATTGATAATACGGGTACAGCCCCTGGTCACTTAGACATTACAGTCAAAGACATCTTGCCTACGGATACTGACTTATTTAACTTAATGACGATCGATTTCATCCATCCGACCACTTTGACCAACACGAGTTTAGATTTAAATAGCGCAGATGTCATATTATTTTCTAACTACGTGCTCAGTTTTGAAGGCACTTTGACATTTGATTTTACCATTCAAATTGAACCAACCATTAATAATGATTTGCACAACGAATCCATTCAAATAGGTTACTTTGAAATACGTTTAGACCAAATCCCATAACAACGAAAGGAGGTTAACATGATGACGAAAAACTTAACTAAAATGATCATTACTTTTGTACTGTTAGCCTCAATAGCGGCGATTTCAATTGCGGGATGGTTAACCAATCAAGTCAACAATACCGACGATGTTACCTTGGGTGAAGTCAGCGTTGAAATTATTGCTTATTTCGAATATTATGACGAGTTCGATGTCTTACAACAAAAAACAACCGATATTGAATATGAATATACGGTTGATGGACAAGGGACATTTACTAAGTTTGGTATTTATCGTGTCAATTTATCCGATCCTGAGGATGCACAATTCATCAAAAATCTTCGTGTCAACATCAATGTTTTAAGTAGCGTAGATTCTTACATGAGGGTTGGGGTATATGAACAATTGACACTTTCCTATGTATCGGGTGGTAAGAGTTATGAGGTTGCGATTACACAACCGACCAAAATGCCATTCAACTATATGGATGAAGTCGATTTAGAGAACCCATATTTTTATGATAATCGCGATAATGATGGCTTTTTCTATTACACCAATACAATCAAACGTAATCCAGATACTACCCCAAATACAATCACATTCGTTGCAGACTTTGGTAGTACACCATTTAACTTATACGACAGCAGTTACAGCCTTCAACTTGGATTTATTATTGAAGCTGTACAATCGATAGAAGGGCCAGTAATCAACTGGGGTCTTCCAAATAGACCTTGGGACGACGGAGCGTGGTAGACATGATTAAAAACATCTTTAAAAAATTAATCATCACCTTAATGATGTCCGTATTTGTTTTAGCGGTCTTTTTTGAGATTGCGAAAAGGATACCAATTAGCCCAGGGCTAGACAATCAAGTTCAAACTTCGGTGTTCAACAATGGCTTTTTTGATACCAACTTAAACAAAGCAAACAAAGCTGAACAAATGGTGACATTCAGTCAAATTCAAACCATCATCGTTACGCACATGAATCAAACATTCGCCACGCCAGATGCGCGCGATACATCGATGCTCAGTGCCATATCCGGATTGGTTGGTACGAAGCGTATCGCCATCGAAACGGCCGATGATTTGTACAACTTTTCAACATCAGTATCTTGGAACTGGATCAATACAGCCAATTATTCAAACTATTTCTATTACAAGACCGTTGGGTATTTACTAGACCAAGATTACGCTTTGGTTTCCGATATTGATTATCGTAATATGAGAGCGAAAACATTCAACCCCATCGGTATTGATCTCGATTTACCAATCGATTATGACCCAAACACACCGGGCGAACAAGACCCGATTTTCCCATTTACAGGTAGTTTTGATGGACAAGGTTTCAGCATTTCAAACCTATATGTTTCAGGGTATAGCTATATCACCGTGGATTATTCATTTGATGGCACTGAACAAAACAGCCAAGTGTTCTCATTGATTCAAAGTTATTCGATGTTCGCATTGATTGGCGAAACAGGTGTGGTTAAAAACTTGACCGTCAGAAACCCTAACTTTGAATTGTTAGATGCACCTGAAGGTTTGACC
>JAEZHT010000023.1 GCA_023436805.1 Bacillota bacterium | reverse complement strand
TTCTAGTTCTTTCGATACTTTCTTGATGAAGTTACTTCTAGGTAAGGTGTAGACTTCATGATTTGGTTTATAAACCATTCGGTCATAGATCGGATAATAGGTGTCTTTCTTTAAATATCTAGGTAGTCTTATGGTTTGTTTGACTTTTGACTTCAATGATCCAAAGAAGCCTTTCATCGCTTCATCGACTTTACGAATGACCATTTGACCTTGAGTGGTACTTAAGTAACGATAGTGTTCACTGTCTTTGAGTAGTTGATAGTTTTTGTTATAGGATAAGTAGCCATTGGTTTTTATAAAATGTTGTCTTACATTATAAAGGGCGTGATTATAAAGACTTCTTGAAGCACGCATTAATGATAATAGAAAATGATGTTGATTTGGATTCAGATAGAGTCTTGTTTTCAGGGCTTTATAAGGCATAAAACGATTCCTCCTTTCCTACTTAAATTATGCCATAAAATCACCCTTATTTATACATTTTATGACACTATTTAATTATATATAATTTTCACAATACGCGTATTTAATACCAAGTTTATAGTAGAATTATATAAAACTGATTGAATGAACATTCGGAAAGCGAACAATAAAAGACGAACTTTCCTAGTAAATGAAAAAGGAACTTTTCGAGATTGAAAAGTTCCTTTGTTTTTAGTCTTGATTGAGAATAGCTTCGATGGCTTCGAATACTTTCTCCATCGGAATCTCGGATGAAATGGTATTTTCTTCATTGCCTGCAAAATGGATACCAATTAAGTTACCTGCACTGTCAAACATCGCCCCACCCGATGACCCAGCCCCTAAAGCGGCGTTGGTTTGGAATGAACTACAGGTCGATGTGCATAAATCGGAATCTGCACCTAAACTGATGGGGACATTGAGTGCAGTGACAACGCCTTCTTTGACGGTATTGAAGTTTTGTGGACCGCCTGGAGACCCAATAGAGAAGACGGTTTGTCCTTGGTATACAGGTAATGCTTCTTTGGTTGTAAACTGACTATCATTGAGAACAACCAATTGAGCACGGGTAGTCAATTTCAATATGGCTAAATCGGTATCGACAGTATAAGTCCCCTCTAAAGTGGCCTTATCATTTAGTTCACTACCGTTATAATAAATGCGGTAAATTGTGCCACCTTCAACCACATGGGCATTGGTGATGATGTAATAGTCATATTCAGTAAATGTATTTAATCCTACAGTGACTTGACGGCTGTCTCGATCAAATATGACACCAGAACCCCAAGAATTACAGGTGGTCATAAATTCGCCTTGAACACAATTATAAATCCCAATAACACTAGACTTTCTAGCTTCCACAATCGCCAAGTCGATGGACTTGAATGCGGTACCAATGACATCGGCATTGAGGATGTGTTCGGTATCATTACGGGTGTAACGAATGTTGTTTATGGTGAACTGTTTATTGGCTTCACCAGGCTCAAAAGTGACATCAGCAACAAATTTGACAACGATTGACATTCGGTTACTTACAACTTCAAATTCAGTATAGGTAACGCCATCAACGGTGATGGAAATCAATTCATCTTTCGTGACATTTTTAATGGTGGTAGAAAATTCGTATTGACCTTCATCATTTCTAGTGATGGTTAGTGTGGTTACTTCAGGTTCCTTACGGATACGATCGATTAAGTCGCCAATGAACTTATAGGTCTCGTTTGCAGCTGTTTCATAGACCGTATTGAGTGGGACCCCTTCAATGCGAATATCGACAAAAATGCTCGTCACATAGAGCAGTCCAAGGACAACGATGGTATTGCGAACCCATCCGAAAAATTTCTTCATTTATGAGCCCTCCTTCACTGAAAATCATCAACTGATTTTCTTATCAATATCATTATATCACATCCAATTGTGAAGATATACTCCCCATATTATTACATAAAGTAGGTAAAAACATTTACAAAAAGGAAGATTATGCTATAATTAAATAGGCTCAGGAGGAAATACAATGAAATTTGAAAAACTATCAACAAATCGTGCAAAGTTTACGTTTGAAGTAACCCCACACGAATTCGAACATGGTCTAGATCATGCGTTTGAACACGCAGTTCAAAATGTCGAAGTAAAAGGGTTTAGAAAAGGCAAAGTACCTAGAAATATTTTTGAAACTAAATTTGGTGTTGAATCACTATATGAAGATGCTTTAAACCACGTCATCAGCCATTTATATCAACAAATTTTCGATGAAAAATCTGTCGTTGTTGTGGGTGAACCACAAATCGACTTAGACATCAAAAATGTAAAAAGAGGCGAACCATTCTCGGTTTCAATCATCGTTCCTGTGAAACCAGAAGTCGTTTTAGGCGATTACAAAGGTGTCGAAGTAGCGAAGAAGAACTTGGTTGCATCCGAAGATGAAATCGAATCTGAAATCAAAAAACTATTATCACAAAATGCATCATTAGAAGCGAAAGCATCCGACGTTCTTGAAAATGGCGATACCGCAATTTTCGATTTCGAAGGTTTTGTTGATAATGTCCCATTTGACGGTGGTAAAGCTGAAAACTACGAATTGGTCATCGGTTCTGGACAATTTATTCCAGGCTTTGAAGAAGGTATGTTGGGCTTACGTATCGGTGAATCTAGAGACGTCAATGTCACATTCCCTGAACAATACCAAGCGGAACACCTTGCAGGTAAACCAGCGGTATTCAAAGTGAAATTACATGAAATCAAAGTAGCGAAACTTGAAGTGTTGAACGATGAATTCGTCGTCGGTTTAAAACGTGAAGGCGTTGAAACCGTAGAAGCTCTAAGAGCAGACATCAAAGCAAACCTTGAAAAACAAAAAGAATCCAGTGAAGCTGACCGCATCACAGGTTCTGCAGTTAAGTTTGCATGTGACAATGCGACTGTCGACATCCCACAAGAAATGATTGACCAAGAAGTCAACCAACTTCGTAAGAATGTTGAAAACCAAGCAAAACAATACAACATCGAATTTGAAATGTTCGTTCAACTTAACGGTTTAACAATGGATCAATTCAATGCAGAAATGAATAAGCAAGCGAAAGATAGAGTCTTAACAAGCTTAGTCATCGAAGCCGTTGCTCAAAAAGAAAACATCGTAGCAAGCGAAGCTGAAATCGATGCTAAATACGATGAAATCGCCAAAATGTATAAATTAAGCGTTGCGGATGTCAAGAAACAACTTGAACCAGAAGTGGTCTCCAATGAAGTGACATTCAACAAGGCAATTGATTTATTAACTGCAAGCGTTAAAGAAGTTTAATGGATTTAGGGCACTTCGGTGTCCTTTATTTAAATCCGTAATTGGCACTCAAGTGTTTCGATTGCAAATTATGGGGAATTTATGTATAATAATGACACAATAAGATGTTATTGTATATAATGAAATCAAGAGGTGATTATATGGAATCAAAAAACCTTCCGGCAATTGTCGTTAGAGGCATCGTACCGATCCCTAACAACGATTTTAGGACAGAAATCGGACGTCCTATTTCATTCAAAGCTTTAGATGAATCGGAAAATTCATTTGGTAATTACATTTTAATTTTGATTCAGAAGAATCCTCTCATCGAAAATCCGACACCTGCGGACATAGAAGAGTATGGTGTACTAGCGAAAACCACCATGAAATTGAAGTTACCTAATGGGAACTTAAAAGCAAAATTCAATGTCGTATCCCGTATCAAAGTGAAAGAGTATTTCTTAACTTCACCATTTTTCGTTGCGGAATACGAAGAAACCACCACCATCACATCCGATGTAGACCAAGAAATGACTTTGGTACGCATGGTTATGAATGAAGTGGTTACCAATGCCAACATTGTGTTAAACAACGCACAAGAAGTGGTGAGAACGGTTCAATCTGGTCTAACAACCGACAAATTGGTCGATACCATTGTGGCAGGCCTCAAAGGCAACGAACAAGACAAATACCGTTATTTGGCTGAACTCAATCTCAATAACCGTTTAAAAATGGTATTAGAAGATATTGCCAAACAAAAAATGGTGTCTGAACTTGAACAACACATCAACGAAGAAGTTAAAAAATCGATCGATGAATCTCAAAAAGAATACTACTTAAGAGAAAAGATGCGCGCGATTCAAAACGAACTTGGCGACAAAGCACGCAAAGAAGATGAAGTCGACGAACTTAGAACCAAGATTTTAGCGGCGAAAATGCCAAAAGAAATTGAAGAAAAAGCCCTTCAAGAATTGGCACGTTATTCTTCAACCCCACCAGCGATGGCGGAATCTGGCATCATCAAAACATACTTGGATTTCTTGGTTGCACTCCCTTGGAAAAAAGCGAGCCGCGACTCCAATGATTTGAAGAAAGTTCAAGAAAAACTCGACAAGAATCACTATGGTTTAGGGACTGTCAAAGATAGAATTGTGGAATACCTAGCCGTGAAAATATCGACCAAGAAGAATCCACAAACCATCCTATGTTTGGTTGGACCTCCAGGGGTTGGTAAGACCTCACTCGCGATTTCAATCGCGGACGCTTTAGGCCGTAAGTTTGTTAAACAATCGTTAGGTGGCGTTCGTGACGAATCCGAAATCCGTGGACACAGAAGAACCTATATTGGTGCATTGCCAGGCCGTATTCTTTCAGGTATGAAG
>JAEZHT010000014.1 GCA_023436805.1 Bacillota bacterium | reverse complement strand
TCGGATACCTATAATCAATGGACTAAAAGTATACCCATCGCTAGATTAAGAGATCGAATTATCTATCTAGCAGAACAAATAGGTATTGAAACCAAAGTGATCAATGAAGCTTACACATCTAAAGCGTCTTATTTAGACCAAGATGAGTTCGTTAAAGGTGATTTCTCAGGAGTTAGAATCAAAAGGGGTTTATATAAGAGTCAAAAAGGCATCTTGATCAATGCCGATCAAAATGCCTCATTAAACATGATAAGAAAAGGTAATCCCAATGCCTTATGGATAGGGACTAAGGGTGTGAACACGCCTAAGCGTACATATTTATTTGATATGTAGTCGCTTTAAATAAGACGAGTTAAATCGTTAAGAGGTATGTATCATAAATCATTCTGTAAAGGGTGATTTATTCACCTCTTTGTTCGTAGTTACTATTGAAGATGATGTGAATGAGGATTAAAACAAAGGTCACTGGACCTGCAATACGGTGAGCGATGTATAAGGCTTTGGTTTTCTTCTCAGAAAACAACATCCCTGTGGTGAAAATTCCCAACAAAGCCAACGAACCAGTGATTCGAAGTTCTCCCATAGAAACGGCTACTACCATGTGAATGAGGGCAGTAAATGAAGCAAGCATACCAAATAAACGATGTTTTTTTGCAATACTTTTGACCCATGGGTGTTTCACATAACGTTTCAATCCATTGGTAGCGGCTAAAACAAAGAATGTGGCTGCTAAAATACCTAAAATAGTGATCAACAATGACATATCATGTCCTCCTAATTAACGATATTGTAACACTGAAAGAAAAGATAATTCTTGATAAATGCTTATAAAAACGGAATGTAAGGAAAAATTAATCTATCCGGTTCAAAAAGTCAATGTAATAAGAGACTGTAACCGGATTTTCTTCCATTGGAAGATGGCCAATATCGTCGAGTAATACACGGTTTTCTGAATCAATATCGAGTGCTAAAATAAACACATCATAAGATAGGACAGGAATCCAAGTATCTTTCTTCCCCCACATCAAGTAAGTCGGGGCAGTGATACCCATCAGTCTGTCTACTTGATCTGTATGTTCATCCTCATATTGGGTAGTTAATATGGATTGTCTGGTGCCTTTCTTACGTAAAATATCATAATAACGATCGACCGTTTCATCATCCAATTTAGAAACGTCACCATAAGCGGTTCTTAGAATTTGTTTGAGTAAGAAACGAGGGGTCAATTGACTCACAAATGAAGCCACCCAAGGCTGATTAATCCACCCGTTGGTATTACGGGTAGACATGTTTGGTGGTACAGCATCAATCAATATGAGTGAGTTGGTTAAGGCAGGGTATTCACTGGCGAAATACCAAGAAACTGCCCCACCTAAAGAGTTTCCACCAATATGGATATTATCTATAGACAAATGATCGAGTAAGGCTTTTACTACAGCTGCACTGCGTCTATATGACGTGATGTTATCTTCAAAGCCATCAGATAAACCAAAATAAGGTAAATCCATCAACAAAACACGATAACCTTCTTGTACCAATGATTCTGCCCAAGGGATAAATGTATGTGAAGATGAAAATGCACCATGAAGTAATAAAATCGCAGGAAGCGCAGAATCGCCCATGTCCATATAATGTATGTCAATTTCTAAAGTGTCACCTACAAGTGATAAGATTTCTAAATTTACGAGATTTGAATCGTTTGTTAAGTACATTGATTTTACACGTTCAACACTCAAATCACGCCGATAAACGACAATAATAAAAACAATCATTAAAGATAATAATATCAATCCAATGATTTTTAACCATTTGAGCATAGCGTCACATCCCTTATTCACACTATATATCATTTTGTTTTTTTTTACAATAAAATTTGTCACATTCTTGCATTTATAACAGTGATTGAATCCACGTTTGATGATATTTTTGTCGATATCAATGCTTATACCTTATAAATGTTATGTATTGAAGAGTCATCCATACTGGGTGGTTTTTGAAGCACACAGTTTGAACTTAAAACTAAATATGATATTCTATACATACAATAAACAAGGAGTGATGATATGGATTTAAGGATTGTTGAGTTTTTTCAAAGCTTTAGAAGTGATTTTTTAGACTATTTCTTTATGTTTTTCAATGAGTTTGGCGATGAATTGGTATTCCTAGTGGTAGCATCCCTATTATGGTGGGTTGTAAACAAACATTATGCGTATCGCTTCATGATGATTTTCTTAACATCGGTCGCTGTAAATGACGCGTTTAAAAACTTAGTCAAAAGACCTAGACCTTATACATTACCATCGGTAGATTCAGTCACTGAACCAACCTATGGGTATTCCTTTCCATCCGGACATGCACAAAATGCAGGTGCGATGGCACTCGTTTTAAACGAACGTTATGGCAACCTTAAAAAATGGGTAAGACCTGTACTCATTACGTTGGTTATATTGGTCATGATTGCGAGAATTTATTTGGGTCAACATTATCTATCCGATGTCATCGCTGGTTTAGCGGTTTCTGTATTGGTATATTATGCATTCATTTGGCTTGCACCAAAGGTTAAAATCAGCCCAATTAAACTGGTATACTACTCAATTCCTGTGATGTTATTAGGCGCATTCTTCATTGTTGATAAAAACTATTATGTTGCGATTGCTTCAATGATCGGTTTAACCGTGGGTTATGACTTAGAATTGCGTTTTGTCAAATATGAAGTTAAAGCCCCTTGGAAAATCCAAATTGCAAAATATGCGATTGGGATCATTGTTGCTTTACTGCTTAAAGAAGGCTTAAAACTCATATTCCCTTACAGTGGTAATGACGATTTAAACTTAACTCAATTGGACCTCATTCTAGATGGATTTAGATACTTCATCTTAACTGTTTGGTTATCATTAGGCTCCATGTGGGTTTTCAAAAAGTTATTCGGAAAATATGCAAACTAAAAAATGGCACTCTGGGGAGTGCCTTTTTGTTATTCAATTGCGTTGATACTGTCAATTCTCTGACTGATTGGTGGGTGACTATAATTAAGGAACACATATAAAGGATGTGGGGTTAAATTCACGAAATTTTCAATCGAAAGCTTCTTGAGTGCTCGAATCATCGCGTCTTTAGATGTGTTTTTAGCAGCGAATCCATCGGCGAGATACTCCGCTTTTCTTGATGCGAAATTCATATAAATGCTGATTGGAATTTCTACAGGTTCTAATAATAACATCATCAAAATGATTGTAAATCCAAAATGAATACCCGTTAAACCAAAGGCAGTAAATAGTGAAGGTGTCATCAATATGAATGTCAATAAACCGACATAAACCAACAACAGTAACAATGTTCTAAACAAACCTTTTAGTGTATCTTTGTGGGTAGCGTGACCCAACTCATGTGCCAAGACAGCTAGAATCTCATCTGTACTCATTTTTTCAATCAGGGTATCAAATAGAACAACCTCTTTTTGCTTACCTAAACCACTGAAGTAGGCATTGAGTTTCGTTGAGCGTTTTGAAGCATCTAATACAAAAATCTTTTTCACTTCGAAACCCAAACGTTCACCTAAAGCATCGATTTCAGTTTTTAATTCACCTTCAGCCATAGGTTCAATTTTGTTGAACCAGCGCATGAAGTATTTTTGTAAAAAATAAATGGAGACAAGAATAATGGATAGTGCGATATAGCTGAACAAAACGAACCATAAGATATCATCTTCGAAGCGTCTAAACAATACATGTAATAAGGCAATTAACCCACCACCTAAGACGATGGAAAGGATAAATCCTTTGAGTGTATCCATCCAAAACAGCTTCTTAGTCATCTTATTAAAGCCAAACGACGCTTCAATTTCAAAAATATGATAGTATTTGAGTGGTATGGATAGGATTAAAGAGATGAGATAAAAGAAAAACATGAATAGAAGCGTTTGAAGTGCCACTGAATTGGTTAAGGTATTGGTGAGGGTTTCTAACGCACCGAAAAAGTTAAACGCGAGTAAAAGCACCAATAATAAGGTTGATATCACAGATGAAATCATCCCAAACTTGAAATTGGCCATGTTGTATCTTAACCATGTCTGATATTTTTCTGGGTCATATATATCCATCACTGATTCCGGCATCAACGCTTTACGATGACGATAGTTGAGAATAGATACGACAGTTTCAAAAATAAATACCGATAAAATCAATAGTAAAATAAGTATTTTCATATAATCACGTCCTTAGGATGATTATAACACCAAAAAGTCACTTTTACCAAAAGTCCAACATTGCTATGATATAATAAACTTATAAGAGGTGAAAGATTCATGAAAGTATTGTTCCGAATCATTCAAATTGTCCTCAAATGGGTTGCGAGAATATTACCCTGGAAACAACCTGTGGTCTTAGAAGGACACGATAGTTTATTCTCACTGAAAAAACATTTAACGACCTTACCATATAAGCATTACCTCATTGTCACTGATCCAGGCATCAAAGAAGTAGGTTTATTAGACAGCGTTATTAAAACAATTCAAATGGATTCAATCCAATTTACCATATACGATGAAGTTACACCCAATCCTACCGTACAATCTATTGAAGCAGCGTACCAGCTGTTTTTAAGTGCGGGATGTGACGCATTGATTGGTTTAGGTGGTGGGTCAGCCATTGATGCCGCAAAAGCAGTAGGTATCCGGGTGAAGAAGCCCAATACCCCACTACATAAGATGAAAGGCATCCTAAAGGTAAGAAAAACCTTACCGTTCTTAATTGCGATACCAACCACCGCAGGTACCGGTAGCGAAACCACCATAGCAACTGTCATTTCTAATCCAGATACGCATGAAAAATATGCAATTAGTGATTTGAACCTAATGCCTAAAGTGGCCGTATTAGAACCTAAACTGACTAAAAACTTGCCGAAATTCTTTACAGCAACCACAGGTATGGATGCACTCACCCATGCAGTGGAAGCTTATGTGGGTCACGGGGGTACAAAATTTACCAATCAAATGGCAGAAGAAGCCATATTAGGTATTCAAAAATACTTGAAATTATCTTATGATGAACCACACGATTTAGAAGCGAGATCAGGGATGCTTAAAGCTTCTTTCCAAGCAGGTGCCGCTTTCACGAGAGCCTATGTTGGCAACATTCACGCCATCGCCCATACATTTGGTGGCTTTTATCAAGTACCACATGGTTATGCGAATGCCGTCATCATGCCACATGTGCTTAAGTTTTATGGAAAAAAAGCCGAACATAAATTGGCTAAATTGTCAGATTTATTGGGGTTAACCGATGTTTCAGTGTCCGATGGGATGAAAATGAAAGCCTTTATCGATTGGGTTGAGAAACTCAATACTTACTTTGGGATTCCTACACATATTGATGTGCCCCATAAGAATGATTTGGATGCGATGATCCATAATGCATATAAAGAAGCGAACCCATTGTATCCAGTACCTAAGATTTTTAGTAAAATGGATTTTAAAGTATTGTATAATGCCATCATGAAAGTTGAAGTCAAAGCAGAGTAAAAATCTGCTTTTTTCTTTTTTTTCACCTCTATAAATAAGGTATAATTAAACTAGATAAACGATATTAGAATAGGGGAGATGGCTCATGATTTTGGTTAATTACCCGTACTTTCACTTAAAAACGTCTGGACTCAGCTACGTTTTTTGTGTGACACCAACGAAAAAATTAGAACATTTGTACTTTGGAGATGCGTTACCGGATGGGTCATTCGAAGCATTACACTTTAAACCCACAGCAGGTATTGGTAGTGCCATTTCATATGAAAGAGATGGACATCAAGTCAATTTAGATTTTTTACCAATGGAGTTTTCAGAATTTGGTAAAGGTGATTATCGTCTTTCACCGATTGAACTTCAAATGCCAGATCAAACATTTGTCACCGATTTTATCTATCAAGAACACGAAGTCAAAACAGGCATTGTCGCTTCTGGTGTATTACCCATCGGCAAACCAACGGAAGATTTGGAATCTTTAATCATTACCCTAAAAGATGCCAAATTCAATGTGTACATCAAACTCATCTATACTGTGTATTCATCTACCAATGTGATTGGAAGACGCATGATTTTAGACAATCAAGATGAACTCTTACATATCCGAAAAATCATGTCTATGATGATTGATATTCCTGAAATGGATTATGAGCTATTGACCTTACAAGGGGGTTGGATTAAAGAGACCCACAAAGACATCCGACCACTTCATTATGGTACATATATTCATGATTCCACCACTGGCGCATCCTCCAATCGTGTCAACCCTGGTTTCATGGTATTCAAAAAAGGCACACATGAAGACCATGGTCGATGCTATGGTTTTAATCTCATATACAGTGGCAATCACTACCAAGCCGTTCATGTATCCAATCATGGCATCATGCGTATCATGAATGGTATTCACCCACAAGCATTCCACTATCCATTACATAAAAATGAACAATTTGAAACCCCAGAAGCCATTTTAAGTTTTTCTTCAGCAGGTTTCAATGGATTATCTAAACAGTTTCACGAATTCACATTAAAACACATCACACCCAGGCAATTCAAGCACAGATTGAAACCCATCGTCATCAACAGTTGGGAAGCCTTTTTCTTTGATTTTACATCCAGTAAGTTACTCAACTTAGCCAAGAAAGCCAAACAACTTGGGATAGAATTATTCGTCTTAGACGACGGTTGGTTTGGTCATCGCGATGATGATACAAGCTCTCTAGGCGATTATCAAGTCAACCTGAAAAAACTCCCTGGTGGGCTAACTCAGTTGTCCAAAGCCATCCACAAGTTGGAGATGCAGTTTGGTTTGTGGTTTGAACCAGAGATGATTTCACCAAAAAGTGAACTATATCTCAAACATCCTGACTGGGCAGTCAAGATTGAAGGTAGAACACCCGCCTTGGGCAGAAATCAATGGGTACTAGATTTGTGCAATAAAGAAGTAAGACAATACATCATCAACGAGATGTCTCAAATCATTGAATCGGCACAACTCGATTATATTAAATGGGACATGAACAGACACATCACCGATGCTTTTTCAAGTCATGTTGAAAACCCAGGGATGTTTTATCATCACTATATATTAGGACTATATGACATATTAAATACGCTACAAACAAAGTATCCAAATCTTTGGATAGAATCTTGTTCCAGCGGTGGAAACCGTTTTGATTTAGGGATGTTATCTTATACCCCATACATTTGGGCATCTGACAATACTGACCCCATCGAACGCTTAAAGATCCAAGAAGGATTATCCTATTTCTATCCACCATCGACCATCAGTGCTCATGTGTCATTGGCACCTCATGCTCAAACCATTCGACATACCCCACTGTCTACCAGATTCAATGTTGCAGCGATGGCATGTTTGGGTTATGAACTGAACCTAAAGTATTTGACCAAAGCAGAATTGGGTGAAATTAAAAAGCAAATTTCATTGTATAAATCTTATCAAAATGTTTTTCAATTAGGCACATTCAAAAGATTCAATACCGTTAGAAACAACTTATATGTTTGGCAAACCTCACTTGCCAATACACACATCGTAGGGTTTTATCAAACACTTTATGAATCCTCTCCTAATCCGGATCTTTTGTGTGTGAAAGACTTAGACCCGAATGCACTGTATGAAATGACCTCTGTGCAACAAACCATGCCAATCGGTCGATTTGGTCATTTGATTGCGCATGCATTGCCGATTAAACTAAATCCGAATGGGTTCATCATGCATACGATATCCAAATACAAACAACTTGAAAATGCCACAGAATCTTATACAATATCAGGACAAGCACTCATGAGAGGTATCCCACTGAAACAACAATTCAGTGGTACATATTACAATAATCAAACCAGAATCTTAGGGGATTTTGGGTCACAACTTTACATCATTCGAAAAGTAGGTGAAGCACATGCGTGAGATTCGACACATCAATGACGGTTGGTTTTTTAAGCCTTTTGAACTCAAAGATATTGAGGTTTTTGATTCCGCTTTATATGTGCCCGTTTCGATTCCTCATGAAGGCATCAAATTGCCTTATCACTATTTTGATGAAAAAATCACCCAACAAAAGTTCACTTATTACAAGGAATTTTTCATCGAATCCAGCTTAGAAAATCAAATTATATCAATTCGATTTGAAGGGGTAGCACACCAAGCGAATGTATATTTAAACGGACGTTTTATCACCAAGCATGTCGGTGGATATACGCCATTTGAAGCGATATTAAACGACTACATATTATTTGGAAAACAAAACCAACTTTGTGTGGTTGTGGATGGTACTGAAGACAAGGACACCCCGCCATTTGGTGGCGTTGTAGATTACTTGGGTTATGTCGGAATATACCGTGAAGTCGCCCTAATCCTTAAAGATAACATTCATATCAAAGATGTTTTTGTTCGAACAGAGAACAAAAAAATCAAAGCAACCATAGAACTTTCACATGAAGCGATTTTGTCCTATGAACTGATGGATCCCAATGGCCAATGTGTGCTCAGTGGTCAATTACCAAAAGCAATCAAACATGAAATGGAACAAATACTTGATAAGGTTCTATTTTGGGACATTGATCAACCCTATTTATACGTACTTAAAACCAAAGTGGAATCGGATGAAGTTTCTACACGATTCGGATTTAGAGACATCGAATTTAAACCTGAAGGTTTTTATTTGAATGGAAGACTATTAAAACTCAGAGGGTTAAATCGTCATCAAAGTTATCCATATGTCGGGTATGCCATGCCTAAGCGCATCCAACAACAGGACGCGGATATTTTGAAATATGAACTGGGTTTAAATATTGTGCGCTCATCACACTACCCACCATCCAAACATTTCATCGAACGATGTGATGAAATTGGTCTATTGTTGTTTGAAGAACTCCCGGGTTGGCAACACATTGGTCAAGCAGCATTCATCGAAAATGCACTCAATGCTTTAGTAGAAATAATTCTACGAGATCGAAATCACCCATCCATCATTTTGTGGGGTGTTCGAATCAATGAATCCCCGGACCATCATGAATTCTATACAAAATCCAATGCATTATCGAAACAACTCGACCCATCCCGTCCAACCGGTGGGGTTAGAAACTTCGCTAAATCTGAATTGCTTGAAGATGTGTATACTTACAATGATTTCTCACATACGGGTAATAATCCAGGTGTGATGGCAAAACACAAAATCACCAAAGCTGTACCTTATATGGTCACTGAACACAATGGCCATATGTTTCCAACCAAGAAATTCGATCCAGAATCGAAGCGTGTGGATCACGCATTACGGCACATGCGTGTGTTAAATGATGCTTTAGACCCTCAATCGAACATCGCTGGCGCGATTGGTTGGTGTATGAGTGATTATAATACCCATAAGGAATTTGGTTCAGGAGACAAGATTTGTTACCATGGCGTTCTTGATATGGACAGATTACCTAAACTCGCTGCCTATGGTTACCAGTCACAACACGACAATAAACCATTCATGAAAATCGCCTCGACCATGCAAAATGGTGAGTATGCAGGCGGCTTTTTAGAAAAAGTCGTGGTCTTTACCAATCTTGATTATATTAAAATGTATCGTAACGATGTGTTCATCGATACCTATTATCCAAACATAGAAGATTATCGTTATTTACCACACCCACCGATCATCATCACCGATTTCATTGGCAAAACATTGATGAACAAAGAACATATGAAAGAAAAGGATGCGGAGTCGACCAAAAAGATCCTCCGAAGTATCCAAAAGGATGGGAACCATTTACCGATTTGGAAACAACTTCAAATGCTTTTCTTTCTCAAAAAATATCACCTCACATTGAATGATGGTGTCCGTATGTTTTTTGAATACACCAGTGGCTGGGGTTCATCTGAAACCATCTACACATTTGAAGGATACATCGGTGATCAATGTGTGATTGAACAAAAGATTGAATCTCACAAGGTGTCCGAGTATCATTTGATTGGTGAAGATACGCTCGTCATTGGTGAAACGTATGATGTCTTGAGATTGGTGGTAGAAAAAAAGAACCCAAGCGGACATACCCTTGATTTCGCCATGGATGGTTTTACTGTTGAAACCGAAGGTCCAATTGAACTGATCAGTCCAAAAATCTCTCATTTGAATGCGGGCTCAAGAGCCATTTATATTAAGTCAAAGGCAGTGGGCAAGGCGAAAGTAATAGTTCGTTTTGATGAGATTATATTGACCAAAGATATCAAAATCATATAAATGAATAACGGCCATCATAGGCCGTTTTCTGCTATATAAAGATGAATAGAAAAAGCATTTGAACGCTTAAAATAAGCATTTTACTTCATCCCACAGTGACATTTGATTATAATGAATGCGAGGTGAGTCCTATGTCATTTTTTCAAGTACATTTTAAAGGCAAATACGCCAATGATTTATCGCCTAAAGATTATGCACAAAAAGTCGAAGACGGTGAATACATTGTTTTAATCGATGTGCGTAGTGCCTATGAATTCCATCAAAAAAGAATACCCAATGCCATCCATTACCCGATCGAAGAACTGATTAAAAATATCGAGAATGATTACCCAGATAAATATCAAACGTATGTGCTTTATTGTAACGAAGGTATTTTATCTTATCAAGCTTTAGAGCATATGGCGAAACTCAATTATACCTCCGTATATGATTTGGGTGGTATTCAAACGTGGCCTTATGAAACAGAATCCGATTTATAGAGCACCCAAAAAGGTGTTTTTTATTTTCAATTCAAAAAAATTCATAAAAAATCTAAATATTTGACTCTAAAGGTGTATAATGGAATTGAATCAAACATTTTGAAAGGAGTAAATCATGCAAGACGAAAAAGATAAAACATTATTAGGTGAAGAAAAAGACCCTTTCGCATCCATCATCGATGAACAAGTAGATCCTTTTGAAAGTAAGGAAACCGACCCATTTGAGAAACCGTTAAAAAAACAAGAAAAGGTCGAAAAACCGAAAAAAGAAAAACGTGACCTGCCAAAAGAAGATAACAATGATTATTTTAATCCGATTTCAACCAAAGCAGAGGATCAAATATATGAAGTCGAGCCAATCTCAAAAAACGAATATCGTGAAACTCGTGGAAAAACAAGTGTGATGAGCTTTGTCATATTCTGTATAGTAGTTCTAATCACTATTTCCATACAATGGATTATTAACATGCTTTTGTAGTGTGTCTTTTTTCTTATTCAATTTATTTCATGCTAAAATATCCCTAAAGGACGGGATCACTATGGATTTTACTACCCTTGTTTCGAACCAAAAAACCTATTTTAACACAGGTGTTACCAAGACGTATGCACATCGCTTGGCTGCACTTAAATCGCTTAAACAGGCGATTATCAATTTTGAACCACAAATCTATCAAGCACTTTATGAAGACTTAGGCAAGTCTAAAGAAGAAGCTTTTTTAACGGAGATTGGATTGGTCTTGAGTGAGATTTCAGAAGCCATGAAACATTTGAAATCATGGATGAAACCAAAACGGGTTAAAACACCACTGGTATTGTTTAAAGCTACGAGCAAGATCTACCTTGACCCCCTTGGTACGGTTTTAATATTATCGCCTTGGAACTACCCATTCCAACTCGCCATCAACCCATTGGTTGGTGCCATCGCAGCAGGCAACACAGCAATTGTTAAACCATCATCTTCATCCGAAAAAACAGCAATCGTCATTGACCTTATGATCAAGAGTGTTTTTGAACCTGTATTTGTCACCACGGTTTTAGGCAGTGCAGTATTGGCTGAAAAGTTGCTCTATGAAAAGGTCGATCACATATTCTTTACGGGCAGTATTCCTATTGGTAAGAAAGTCATGCAAATAGCGTCTGAAAACTTGACGCCTGTAACACTTGAACTTGGGGGTAAAAGCCCTTGTATCATCGATGAAGATACCAACATACAGATGGCAGCCAAACGGATTGCTTTTGGGAAACTCATCAATGCTGGACAAACTTGTATCGCCCCAGATTATGTATTCATTAAACCAGAACTAAAACAATCATTTGTCGAATATTTTAAAAAGTATGTTAAAGAATTTTATGGGGAATCGCCGTTAGAATCCGATCATTATCCAAAAATCATCAGCGCTAAACACGTGGAACGTTTGATGGGGTTAACTCAAAATGAGCAAATTCTATTGGGCGGTAAAACCAACGGTATAAAAATTGAACCAACCATTTTGGACAACATCACCTTTGATTCAAACGTGATGAAAGAAGAGATTTTTGGACCGATACTACCACTCATCAACTATCAAAACATCGATGAAGTCATTGATGTATTAAGAACCAAAGAAAAACCATTAGCTTTTTATTTGTTCACAGATAACAAAGCAGTTCAAAAAAAGGTACTTTCATCCCTCAGTTTTGGTGGCGGTACTGTCAACGATACGTTGATGCATTTTGCTAATCACCATATGGGCTTTGGTGGTGTAGGTCACAGTGGCATGGGTAATTATCATGGCATCCGAAGTTATCAAACCTTTACACATGAAAAATCCGTGCTCATACGTTCGATGAAAATAGATTTACCACTAAGGTATCATCCGATAAATAAGGCTTCAGACAACATCATAAGAAGAATATTAAAGTAGTCAAACAACAAAGAGAGATGCTTATTCAACATAAAACGTTGAGCATCTCTTTTTTTGTTTTTATCGGTGTTATAATAAATGCAGGTGATATACATGGAAGAAAAAGAACTGTACCTACCGGTCAAACAATTGTTAGAATCCAAAGGCTATCAAGTCAAAGCTGAAGTTAAAGACATCGATGTTTTTGGTGTAAAAGATCAATACACCATCGCGGTGGAACTCAAGACTCAGGTGAGTTTGAAACTCATATACCAAGCCATTGAACGACAAAAACTTTGTGACAAAGTCTATATTGCTTTACCTAAATCCGCCTTCAAAAGTCACCAAGCCAACATCCGTCAATTCGTATATTTACTCAAACGATTGGACATCGGACTGATCAAAGTCAATGACAATCAAGCCGTGTTATTTATGGAATCCGATGGCTTCGATATCGTTCGTAGTAAAAAACAAAGTGCCCGCAAGAAAAAGGCCGTACTAAAGGAATTTTCACTTAGAGAAAGCGATGAAAATGTAGGCGGTATGAAAGGCAAAAAAATGACCCACTACCGCGAAAAAGTATTGAAAATCGCCCAGTATTTATATGAATTCAAAGAAAAATCACCCAAAGAAATCAAAGCGTTCACGGGTGTAATGGATACCCCAAGTATCCTCCAAAAGAATTATTATCTGTGGTTTAAAAAAGTCGATCGAGGGATATACACCTTAAGTCTTATGGGTATCCAAGCGGTTGAATCCATCCAAAAATAAAAGGGCGTCGCCCTTTTTTTTATGCAATTATTCTAAAAAACTGTTCAACTAAGAAAACTATCGATGCGTTATAAAACCCAAACAATGCGACCATTGCAGGTCCAAACAATACACCTGTCAACAGCCTTCTCGTAGCATTGCTTTCAATGCCTTTCAATTGAATCACCCCATCCACGATGAGGGGTATTGAAAGTGGCAGGTAATAATAAAATGGTAAATTCAAATACGATAATCCAATTGATAAAATGAATCCAAAATAGATGCCTGTGCACCGACCACATACAGGTATGATTCTGTGTAGTTTTGGAATACTGCGATCACATCGATCGTGACATCCAAAGAATATGGATAAATAATTCTTTTTAAAAAGATGTCCCAAGATGGTTAATACAATGACATATATTGAAAGAAAATAAGCGATGATTTGAAAAAAGTTGGTGTCAAAAATATCGCCATTGGAATAAAAACTTAATATGAATGTTGGAAAAAATAAGACGGTGATGAATATCCAATAAATTGCCTTAGATTTTTTTAGAAGATGAACCATGTGCCTAAGCCATAGCCAATCAATGAACCCATAAGACCAAGAACGAACCCAATGAGTGCACCGATACCGGCGGCTTTCGCACTTTGTGGTTTATCATTCTTGAGGACTAGATACAAAATTAAACCAACGATGGGGAAACAAAACCCCAAGATACAAAACAAGGCGGTTGTAGAATCACTTTCATAATTGGTTTTGGTTGTGCCAGTATTGTTAAAATTCGGGTTGAAATCACCATACACTGTACTAGAATCACGTTTGGCTTTTTCCTCAGCCGCTTTCACGGTTAACGGTTCACCACAATTTGGACAAAAGTCAGATTGGATGTTCCCGAGGTTGCCACAATTTTTACATGTTGCCATATCGAATACCTCTTTTCACGGTTTTATTGTAACAATTTATTGCTTGTATGTAAACATAATATTTTGATTAATTTTTAGTAATCACAAGTTTTTCGGTTGACCCGCTAATTTGGTATAAAATATGTTATAATTAATGCGTCCAGAGGGGTTGTTTTTATGAAAAAAATCATCGTTGTGGGTGGCGGAGCCAGCGGATTGGTCGCTGCCATCATTGCGAAAAGACATGGTGCAGATGTCACCATCATCGAACGAAATCCTAAATTGGGTAAAAAAATCTTAGCCACCGGTAATGGCAGATGCAATTTCACGAATGTGGATGCACTGCCCATCCATTATAATCATCCAGATTTTGTTACTCATATATTTGATGCTTTCAGTCCTGCTGAAACGTTGCTGTTTTTTAAATCTTTAGGCATTACCCCAAAGATTGAAGACTTAGGCAAGACCTATCCTTTATCTGAACAAGCATCCAGCATTACCGATGTTTTAATTTATGAAGTAAAACGATTGGGCATCGAAGTCATTTATGAAAAAATTATATTATCTGCACATAAAGATACCAGTGGTTTTGTCTTATATGATCAACTGGGTGAAACACACCACTGTAATCAATTGATCATCGCCACAGGTGGTTTGGCATTACCACAATCAGGTAGTGATGGTACAGGCTATCAAATCGCCAAAGACCTGGGGCATGAAATTACTCGATTGTTCCCAGCGCTTGTCAAACTGAAACTCGATTCTCCGTATTTAAAGGTTTTAGATGGGGTTAAATTCCCTGGGTTTGTCTCACTCATCCATAACAATCAAATTGTCCAAACCGAATTTGGTGATATCCTATTTACCAAATACGGCATCAGCGGACCAACCATATTGCAGTTATCCCGCAAAGCCAATGCCTTAATGCTAGACAATCAATCCATTTATGTGGATGTGAAGCTGGTGTCTGAGTTATCACAATCAGACATTGAAGGTCGATTAAACGATTTGAAAAACTTACCGGTGGAATTGGCATTGTTGGGTTTGATTAACCGTAAGTTGGTATCCGTGGTACTCAAAGAAGCACGTTTGATGCTAGATGTTACAGTCGGTCAATTATCAGCTTTACAAATCAAACGATTATCTCAACTCCTCACATCGATGAAGTTTAAAGTGACAGGGTCCAAAGGTTATGAAGAAGCTCAAGTCACTGCAGGTGGGGTTGCAGTTCATGAAATCAATCCAAAAACATTAGAATCTAAAAAGGCCAAAGGGTTATTCTTCGCAGGTGAAATCATCGACATCGATGGTTTGTGTGGCGGATACAACCTCCAATGGGCTTGGAGTTCTGGATATATCGCAGGCTTATCTGCATCCAAATGAGGTACACATGATTCGAATCACTGAAATCAAAATTGAATTGAAAGATGCATTAACACTTGAAAAAGAGAAAACGGCCATACTTCAACATATCATGGATAAATACCGCATCAAATCTTCAGATGTTCGGTCTTTTTCGATTTTCAAAAAAGCCATCGATGCGAGAAAAAAAGACCACGTCATTTTTGTCTATTCAATCGATATTGAAGTACCTTACGAAAAGAACTTGATCGCGAAAAAATATCCAAACATTCAACCAACACCAGATATGACTTATCAAGAGGTGGAGATGGGAACTCAACCACTAGAACACAGACCCATCGTCATTGGTTTTGGACCTTCCGGTATTTTCGCAGCCCTCATTTTAGCGAGAAGAGGGTACAAACCGATTGTTTTAGAACGCGGATTAGATGTCGATACACGAACAACCCTTTGGGAAGATTTTAAGAAAACCGGCAACTTCCATGAACACGCCACCATCTTGTATGGCGAAGGCGGTGCTGGGACATTTTCAGATGGTAAACTCACCACACTCATCAACGATTTAAGAAGCAGATATGTGTTAGAAGCCCTCGTGAAACATGGGGCAGACCCGGCCATTTTATACATCAATAAACCCCATGTGGGCACCGATATTCTAAAAGGTATCATCAAATCTATCCGTGGTGAAATCACGGCCTTGGGTGGTGAAATTCGGTTCAACGCGAAGGTTACCCACCTTGAACTCAATCAAAACCGTTTAGAAGCAGTGATTGTTAATGACCAAATCCGGATTGAAACCGACGTTTGCTTACTCGGTGTGGGTCATAGTGCGAGGGATACATTTACCAAACTCTATGAGCTCGGGATTCAAATTTCACAAAAAGCCTTTTCTGTAGGGGTTAGAATCGAACACCCACAAGACTTGATCAATCAATCTCAATACGGCAAATTCCATACGATGCCTAACTTAGGTGCGGCAGACTATAAACTTTCATACCACAGTGACACTGGCAGGGGGGCTTACACTTTTTGTATGTGTCCAGGTGGGTATGTGATGTGTTCAGCCTCGGAACCTTATGGCGTTGTTACCAACGGGATGAGTGAATCCAAACGGGATGGGACAAATGCGAACGCGGCATTGCTCGTCAATGTCATGCCGGAAGATTTCAAATCGGATCATCCACTCGCAGGGATGTATTTCCAACGTGAGTTTGAACAAAAAGCGTATCAATTGGCTGGTGGTTCATACAAAGCACCGTTACAATTGGTTGGAGACTTTTTAAACAACCGCATTTCAGATCACATTGGTTCAGTTCAACCTACCTATGAACCAGGCTATACATTCGTCAACTTCAAATCATTCTTTCCAGAATACATTCATCAAACACTGCACGAAGCCTTGTTGGATTTCGATCGCAAAATCAAAGGATTCGCGATGGATGACGCGGTGATGACTGGCGTTGAATCACGCAGTTCATCCCCAATCAGAATCAATCGTGACCAAACCGGTCAGTCCAATATCCTAGGATTATACCCGATGGGTGAAGGGGCTGGATATGCTGGTGGCATCATGTCTTCAGCCATCGATGGCATCAAACAAGCAGAAATGATCATAAAAACCCATCAAAAAAGCCAGTAAAACTGGTTTTTTCTTTTTTTCAAATGACATTTAAGTGCGATATAATTGACAAAATATCGTTGACTTGATAACCTAGTTATGAATACTAGATAAAATATTAATGTTTATGACTATAGGGGGTAATATTATGAAAATTGCAGTCATTACCGATTCAGGTTCAAACTTGAACCAAGCTTTTGTGGAAAAACACAACAACCTACAAGTGATTCCTTTAATGATCGTTAGAGATGGCGAACAATTCCGCGATCAATTAGACATCACTGCAGAACAAATCTACAAAGAAATCGATCAAAGAAACTTCTCTACCTCGCTGCCACCAATGTCAGCACTAGAAGAAGCCATCGAAAAAGTGAAAAAGGAAGGTTATACCGATGTATTGGTCATCAACATTTCCTCTGGGTTATCTGGAACCTACAACGCATTTAGATTGACATTACACGATGTCAGTGGCGTCATTGTCCATCAATACGACACCAAGACATTGGGTGCAGGTCAAGGCTATTTGGTTGAATTGGCATTGGACTTAATTAAAGCTGGTAAACAACCACATCAAATCTTTGAAGCACTTGACAAATGCCGTTTTGAAGATTCATTAGCAATCTACACCATCAACACGTTGAAGTACCTTAAAAAAGGTGGACGTATTGGTAAGGTCGAAGGCACCATTGGCGATCTCCTTCACATCAAACCAGTCATCACTGTAAATAACGATGGGGTTTATGTCACATTGAGCAAAGCGATTGGGATGCAACGTTCGTTATTGAACATGAAAGAATTATTGGTCAAGAAGTTCGGTGACAGTCAAATCGACTTAACCGTGCACTATGGCGATGATTTAGAAAAAGCATCACAATTAGGTGCGATGCTATCCAAAACATTGAATGTGAGAAACCTCAACATTTCAGCATTGACACCTGTTTTAGGTATCCATACTGGACCTCAGATGTTCGCTTACGTTGCAAGAAAAATTTAACTCAAAAAAAAGCCTCTAGAATAAACTAGGGGCTTCATTTATTTTTATGGGAGAAATGCATTCCATCGTATTGAAACTTGGGCTACCAATGGCGTTCGTCACTGGATATATATTTAAATCCAAGGATTCATTGGTATTCAAGAGTTTTTTCAATTGTTTTAAATCCAATACCTCAGGGTTTAACCAAACTTTCTCTGCCTTCTTATCTAAAATCACAGGCATGCGGTCGTGGAGTTTCGACATTTGTTGATTCGCAGCCGTGGTAATGATGGTACAGGTATACAATTTAGAACCATCGGGTTTGGTCCAAGTGGTCCATAACCCTGCCATGGAAAATATCTTTTGATTTTTAACGGTGATGCGCATGGCTTGTTTGAGTCGTTCATTTTGTGCCCATTCAAAAAATCCATCAGCGATGATGACACATCGTTTGGTTTCAAAGGAAGGCTTGAAGGCCTTTTTTTCATCTAAAGTTTCCGCTTTCGCATTGATCATCATATAGCCCACTTTTTCATCGGTTGAAAAAGGCGGAACAAAACCCCATTTGATTAAACCCACACGATACTTAATCTTATCGGATAAGACAACAATGATGTCTTGACCAGGGGCTACGTTGTATCTAGGGGATGTAATCTGTTCAGAGATATCTTCGATGTCATAGGTTTCATGGAGGTAATCTTTTAAATCATCCAAGGATACCGCTATCGTAAAACGACCACACATGTTATCACTTCCTAGTCGTATTATAACATAACAAGCCCATTTGAAACGGTTTCCGATGTTTTATAGGTCTATCTTATGAGACACAAATCCGCTATAATGAATTTAAGGAGTGATACTATGGCAAAAGATACAAAAGTGAATTTAAGAAGTTTAAACTTCTATCAAGTCTTTCTCAGACAACACACCCAAGAAGGTACATTTTTAAGTTTAATTAAAGACCTCCCAAGAATCAAAACTTTGGGCATGGACTTCGTTTATTTACTACCGATTCATCCGATTGGTAAAGCCCACCGTAAAGGTTCTGTGGGGAGTCCTTACTCCATTCAAGACTATTACGCTGTAAACCCTGAATTCGGCACAGAAGCAGATTTTAAGACATTGATTGACGCTGCCCATAAAGAAGGCTTAAAAGTGATGATTGATGTGGTATATAACCATACATCACATGACGCTGTTTTACTTGAACAACACCCTGAGTGGTATTATCGTAAAGATGGTAAACTCGCAGGTAAAGTTGGCGACTGGTGGGATATCACCGATTTGGATTTCTCTCACAAAGGTTTATGGGAATACCTCATCAACGCCTTGAAGAAATGGTCTAAACTGGGTGTCGATGGCTTTAGATGTGACGTCGCTCCTGTGGTACCTCAAGCGTTTTGGTTACAAGCAAGAAAAGAAATTGCAGAGATCAACCTTGAAACTGTTTGGCTTGCTGAATCGATTCATGGTGAATTCTGTAAGTACATCCGTGACATGGGTTTTGAAAGCATGTCCGACTCGGAAACGTTTGAAGCATTTGATATTTGTTACGATTATGACATCCACCACGATTTCTTAAGCTATGTTCAAGGCAAATCACCACTCAACGATTGGCTAAAAGCAATGTTTAAACAAGAATACATTTTCCCTAAGAACTATATTAAGTTGAGAAATCTAGAAAACCATGACCAAGAACGCATTGCCCATTGGATCAAGGACCCAGTCCGATTACTCAACATCACGGGTTTACTATTCTTCCTTAAAGGCGCAACCCTCATATATGCTGGTCAAGAATATGGTGTTGATCATAGACCAGATCTATTTGAAGTCGATAAAGTCGATATGACCATCAAACACGTGGAAATTCGTAACTTGATTCATAGAATGTCGCATTTGAAGAAAGATTCATTATTCCAAATTGGCGTGTATCAAATCCATATGCAAGACAAAGAAGCAGCGGTCATCAGTTATGAAAATAAGAACTCCATGACGGTTGGTATCTTCAATGTGGGTCATACCCAAGGCGAAGTCAAAGTGTCGATTCCAGATGGTACGTATCAAAACATCCTTTATCCAAATCAAGTCATCGTTAAAGATGGCAAATTGATGTTACAAGACAAACCAATCGTGTTGTTCGCCATCAAACAAAATATTTAAAGACAGCCCACGCTGTCTTTTTTGTTATAAAAAAACAACTCACGAAGAGTTGTTATTGTCTAGGCATACCGCAATGGATACAAACCTTATAAGTACCTTTATTTTCTTTACCACACTTACAAGTCCAAGGCTCATTTGAAAAGAATTTAGCTGATTTTTTATAGGATAGATTACTGGTTTCATAGGCTTCAGCTGCTTCATCTTCCTCATTTTTTTCCAATAAATGCCCCACAGAAACTAAACCTATACCAATCGCAGGTCCAAAGAGAACATAGAAGAAAAACTGAAAGAATCGAATGGCTGTCGACGTATCCTCAGTGCTCTTAAAGAATTCAGAGAATAAAAGGAATACACCAATCACATAAGCAAAAAGGGATAACACACCTACTAATTTTAGATATTTAGAAGCAAACGTCATATAAATCACCTCAACTTATTATAACAAATAAATAGTATAACGCGTATAGTAAATTTTAGTATAATCCAATAATTGTGTCAAAAAAATAAAAAAAAACAACTTCTGAGGAAAAGTTGGTTTTTGTTTAGATGGCAGGGCTAGCTGGATTTGAACCAACGATGACGGAGTCAAAGTCCGTTGCCTTACCGCTTGGCGATAGCCCTATCTATTGAATTTCACATAAAACATGCATGGGGCGGCTGAAGGGAGTTGAACCCTCCAATGCCGGAGCCACAATCCGGTGCGTTAACCGCTTCGCCACAACCGCCATCTATGCGCAAATATTATTATACATGAAAATTTTTTCTTGTAAAGAGAAAAATATAGAAAAATTAACATACCACGAAAAAGGTTGGTTAATCTAAAGATTATTTGATATGATGGAAAGTGCATAAGAGGTGGAAAAATGAAATTTTTAGGACGGTTTATATTTGGCTTGCTCGTCATGGTCGCTGGTTTGAATGTTTTTTTATTTTCATACGTGGATATGACAGCGAGCTATTTATTGAAATATGGTAACCAAGCGATTGAACAAGAATCGGATACCTTCTTTAGAAGTATCTATGGTTACTACACAGACGATTACTTAATCGATGAACAAATCGATGGGGATTATGATTTTAGATTATGGGCATTTGTGGGCTCCAATACGAGTGAAAACCACATCCGTATCCAAATTCAAAACAAAGATGGATTAACATTACCGGAAAACTATTTTATTCGTTTATTCTTTGAAAATGATGTTAAAGTGGATGTGTATTTCCAAGATACGCAATCCAAATATTGGCACGCTTCCTCACTCAATTTAAAAGCGTTATTGGCAGATCAAGAAAACTATGTGGACATCTTAGACTTACAATTGATTGAATCTGAAATGGTCACCGTGGGTAACGAAACTGAAGCTGTAGAAACCATTTTATATGATTTTGATGGATCATTATTATTATCTAAAGATGACATGGATGTGCTTGCTTTGGCTGAAGAAAATAGCGAAGCTCAAATGTTGGCCTTAGGTTATATTAAAGGCACCGTTCATGATTTCTTTAAAGAATACCAATATATTCTTTGGAGAAACGTATCCATATTCATCGTAATTGTAGGATTACTCACGTACTTATTATTCTTTAGAAAGAAAAGATACACAACACACAGTGTGATCAATTCTAAAGAACCTGTCATTCGTGAAAACCTCAATATCAAGGCGATTGAAGAAATCAAAGCTGTCGATGAAGTAGAAAATAAAGACACTGAAAAATAATAGTTGAAGTATGATTGAACGTATGTTATATTAGTAATGCACGTTCAACTCAATAGGGACATGGTGTCAACGGTAGCACAGCGGTCTCCAAAACCGTTAGTACGGGTTCGAATCCTGTTGTCCCTGCCACTGAAATAGCACAGATACGCAATTTTGCGTATCTTTTTTTTCCCAATTGATTTATAATTAATTTATAATAACTTTTTTGAACAAACATACACTATCATATTCTATGAATTAAGGAGAAACCATGAATACTTATTATAATAGTGAAATACAAGGAATGATTGATTTTTGGACAGAAATAGGATTACAACCTGATTATGAACTAAATACAGATGGTAGATATAATGGTAATCTAATAGAATTTAAACTTGTTTTTTCGGACTTGTTTGCTCATAAAGAACAGATTAAAAGATATGTAAATGCTTATAATAGTGCTGCACTACCAATACCAAGATATAGTTATCTAATTTCGATTAATCAACGCAATTACATTAAGATAGATAATTCCAATCATGCAGAAATACAAAGAGGAAATTGGGTAATAGCAACTGATTTTTTGAGTGATTTCACCAGTCAAAAGGATTTCATAAATGGATGGATAGATGAACTATCAATTGTTGCATACAATAACAAATTATGTAGAGATTTCAAGAAAATCTTCAAAACAAAAGAAGATGTAAAAAATGAATTCATTAACCCTAAATACTTGAAAATTAAACCTTTCGATTGGTATAGACAACTTAAAATTGAAGAATTAGATACTAACAATATCGGTTGGTTGCATTTTAATATGAATATGCTTGGGCCATTTCTGTTAAAAAAACAACTAGGAGCTTATTTTACACCCGATCGATATGTAAAAATTGCAACTGAAATGTTAAGAGAAGCAATTTCACAAGTTCCGGCTGGAAATGATTACATAATTCTTGATAGATGTGCAGGAACTGGAAATCTTGAAAGATTTTTATCCCAAGATGAGTTATCTCACTGTGTGCTAAATACAATAGATTATACCGAATGGACAACATTAAAAGGATTATATGATGGTCGTGTAAAAATGATAATTCCGCCAACTCGAAAGGGAATAGATATAAATACAGGATTACTTACTAATGGTGATGCATTAAGTGAAGAATTTCATAATTTTTGTTTTCATTCTGGGCAAATATCATTGTTTGATAGAGATTTTGAATATGAAAGCAAACAATTATCAATGTGGTTGAAAGATCCTAATATGACAATTATTATGTTAGAAAACCCGCCATTTGTAGAACCTCAAGGCGGTGCAACTCAAGGCAAGCAAACATTTCAAATCAAAGATGCCTATTTATATAAAAAAATGGGCAAGGTGAAATTTAGTCAGAAAAATACAAATCGAGATACTGCAAATTTATTTATATGGAGTGCATTTAAGTATTTCTTAAAAGATAAACATGACACATATATTTTATTTTCTCCAATTAAGTATTGGAAATCACATCACATTATAGATAAAACTTTTGTAAGTGGATATCTTTGTAATAGGGAACATTTTAACGCATCTGAAGGAGGTATCTCACTTATTTCATGGAGAAATGAGAACAATAATAATGAGAGTTTAAACCTAAAAAGTGATTTGGGTAATAGGATTATACATAAACATTATGATAATCCTATTAAATTAATGACAGAATCAAAGGACATGTTGAATCCAATAGCATGGATTTATAACCTCAGTAATATTCCTAAACCTGATAATGGCAAACTTGTGAATGTAATCGATTCTAATTATAGAAAAGTACAAAAGGCTTATTCGATTTCTGAGGACAATATTCTAGAAATGGTGCCTCTCTGGGTCGCAAATTCATACGAGTATGAAGACTATACTGAAATAGAAGTAATTATGAAAAGTGCCGATGGTGGAAATCAATTTCGTGGGGACATTGACTTTTTACGAAAGTGTTTCATTTGGGGTGGAATTACAAGAAAAAATAAATGTATTTCAAATATACAAATAAAAAATGAATATTGTTTTGGACAGTCAACAAGATGTGACAAAATCTTAAATCGTTTGACAATAGATAAGGAAGATATTAAGTTATATAATGCATGGATTGAGGTATTAGATACCGCTCGAACCAAATCTGAGTATAATAAAAAGTTTAATTATGGGTTATTCCAGTTAGACAATGAAGTTAATGTAAGAATTGGAAGCGGTCAATTCAACAAAAAAGGTGAAGAAATTATTGTAAAAAAATATCTCGACCTTGATGAAAAAATCAACCAATTGAAAGGCATATTAAAAGATTATTATGATGATTTAAAGCCAAAATTGTTTGAATATAAACTACTAAAGTAAAAGATATTTAGGGAATATATATGGCATTCAACTTTAGCGAATTTGTAATGGAAAATTACAGGGTAAAAACACAAAAATCAACTTTGAGAGAGATTTATAATTATAATGAGAAAACCGGGCATGGGGTTTCTAATTCTATAACAAGATCACAGGGTGTTTATGCTCTTTATCTCTTTGGTAGGCTAATGAAAATAGGTAAAGCAACTGATGGTATTTTTAAACGGGTTAGTCAATACTATAGAGGAAACCTCAATGATGGAGGTATTAAAGAAATCACATCAATAAATCGAGATAGAATAACGATTGAGTTTTTTTTGATGAACAGTGCTGATGATATTTGGGCTGCTGAAAGATATATTTCAAGTCAAGCATATTATGCAGGCGAAAATATGAAATGGGAGCAAAAAAAGTGATTAGTGGAATACTAAAAAATAACGGAAATTATGTAAGACTGATTCAACCAACCATCGAACATGAAACCATATTAAAATCGTATGTCGATGAGATGTTAAAAAACAACGATTCCTGCCACGGATGTGGGTCTATTGAGAAGTATGAACGCTATGAAGATTGGCTCAAACACATCGAATCATATGCGGTTAAAGCTTTGATTCCTAAGGATTCAAAATACGTTGAAGGGTCACAATACTTCTTGTATGATGAAACCAATCAAAACGTGGTTGGGATGGTCAATATCCGACATGAACTCAATGCGTATTTGATGAAATTTGGTGGACATATTGGGTATTCCATTCGTCCGAGTTACCGTCAAAAAGGCTACGCAAAACTTCAATTGAATTTAGCTTTAGATATCCTAAGAAAAAAAGGTGTCGACAAAGCCTTGATCACGTGTAATAGCGACAACATCGCCTCCATGAAAACCATTTTGGCGTGTGGTGGGGTAGAAGATACGCCATCGATTGAAGATGATGGTACGATCATCAAACGCTTTTGGATCACCCTATAGAAAAAAAAGATGCGGTTTTCGCATCTTTATCTTTATATAATGAGTTTCGCAGCTTCTTTATCGATAAATACTTCGACATCCGGGTGATTTTGTAAAATCGAAGCAGGCAATTGTTCCGTGATGGGACCAGAAAGCATTTGCTTGATGGCTTCGGCTTTGTTTGCGCCACTGGCCATCAAAATGATTTTTTTCGCGTCCATGATGTTTTTGATGCCCATGGTAATCGCTTCTTTAGGTACTTCATCTAAAGCGTTAAAGAATCTTGCATTATCCTTGCGTGTTTTTTCAGCCAAAGTCACAATGTGTGTTTTCACATCAAATGGTGTCCCTGGTTCGTTGAAACCAATATGTCCGTTACTACCAATCCCTAAAATTTGTATGTCTGGGATGTGTAGACTTAAGACGTCGTTATAAGCTTCACATGCGATATTCAAATCGTCTGCTTCACCATCAGGTAAGTATACATGATCGAAATTAATGTTGATATGATCAAACAAATTTTTCTTCATGAATGAAAAATACGATTCTGGGTGTGTTTTACCAATCTTAACATATTCATCGAGATTGACTGAAGTGACCTTACTATAATCGGTGTGGTTGGTTTTATGGTCTTTAATGAGCAGTTCATACACACCAACGGGTGTGGACCCTGTGGCTAAACCTAAGGTGATGGTAGGGTTATCTTTGATGGCTTCAATCAATATGTCGGAAACAGCCTTATCTAGTTCTTTTTTGTTTCTGTAAATATGAATATTCATGTTATCCTCCGAAAACAACTTGGCCTTTAACCAAGGTTGTTTCAATGTTGTAGTTGTCATCTAATATGACTAGGTTTGCGAGTTTTCCCGCTTCAATCGAACCCATGATGTCATCCAGTTTCAATTGAATCGCTGCTTTGGTAGAAGACATATAGGCTGCTTCATATAAAGAAAGACCCAAATCGTTGATAGCAAATTTAAAACCATCGATGAATCTCAAGATTGAACCAGCCAAGGTACCATCATTCAAACGGGCTTCCCCGTGTTGGATATGGACGGTTTGACCGCCAAGTTCCGATATACCATCGGGCATGTTTTTAGCACGCATCGAGTCTGTGATCAATGTGATGTTTTGGTAACCCTTATTTTTCACCAGTAATTTAGCCGCTGGTATAGACACATGGACCTTATCCAAAATCAATTCAGCAGTCAATTCATCGTGTAATAATGCCGCACCAACCACACCGATATCTCTGTGGTGTAGAGGTGTCATGGCATTATAAGTATGCGTAGTTGAAGACGCACCGAGTTTAATGGCTTCTAAAACGGTGCTATAATTCGCTTTGGTATGTGCGATGGAAGGCACAATACCTTTGGTGTTCAAATGCGAAATGAGTGCCATTGAACCTGGAATTTCAGGGGCTAAAGATACTTTCTTAATGATGTCCCCACTGGCTTTGTTAAAGCCATCGAACAGGGGTATATCTGCATCGATGATGCATGATTTTGGTTGTGCGCCAGCGGCACCTTCATTGATGAAAGGACCTTCCAAATGCACACCTAAAAGCATCGCCCCATTAGGATTTTGATTTTGATAATAATGACCAATGGAAGTTAGGGCATTTTCGATATTGAGTTGTGTTTGTGTCATCGTGGTTGCTAAAAAAGCAGTGGTGCCTTCTTTGACCAAAGCTAGTGCGAGTTGCTCAATAGCATAAGTGCTCGCATCCATCGCGTCGACATTGCTTGCACCATGGATATGTAAATCAATAAAACCAGGGATGACATAACGTTTCGTAATGTTGGCAGGTTCTGGTTTGATATTTATTTTTGAAATTTTGCCGTCTTCGATGATCAAATCACCATAAACCACACGGTCTTTTAATACGATGTGTACATTGTTAAGCATAATAAACCCTCCACAACATTCGATGTGATACAAGTCCATGATATCATGGAAAGAATGAAAAAAATCAAAGTGGGGTGATTTTGAAAAAAACGCTGGATAAAAAGGCCGCTATTTTACTTTTTTGGATAAATTTTTCGAGGTGATGACTTTATGGTGACTTCTAAACCCCAACTTGTTACAATAAGTGTATCGGCGGTGATCCCATGGACTTTCAAACATTCATAACCTTATTAGACTTGCCAAACCCTGTATTGAATACAATCGAATCCTTACATCAACAACACCATAACGCCTATCACGATGAGGCTTTGGGTTTACGTTCAATGGATACTGCAGAAGCTACGCAAAAACGATTACGTGAAGCATTCAAATCAACGGATGGCATGATGATATTGTATCTATTTTTAAGAGCGTCATTGGATAATTATCCAGTGTATAAAACCATGAAAATATCAGATGAAGTGTTCATTGAAACTTATAAAGCATTGCCGAGATTCATTCAAGAATTTCATAAGCAATCGGGTCAATATGCTTTTGAACGTGACTGGTGGGCATACCGCCAAACAGCGATGAATATCTTTAGAATTGGTGAGCTTGAATATGAGATGACGGTTCAAGAAAATACGAAAGTTTTATCGATTCATATCCCTTCAGATGCGGTCTTAACCAACACCCATTTGGAAACTTCATTTAGACTGGCTAGACTATTCTTTAACAGACGTTTTAAGGACTATGAAAATGCACGATTCTATTGTCATACCTGGTTACTAAGCCCTGCTTTAAAAGGCTTATTGGAGCCATCTTCCAAGATACTTGCATTCCAAAGTTATTTTGATATCACTGCGACTTTTTTAGAAAATAATTCGTATCTATATTGGGTTTTTCAAACCCGTGATACAGATTTTTCTAAGCTTGAAACAAAGACTTCACTTCAAAAAAGAATCAAGTCATTCGTTGAAACGGGTGGAAAAATCGGTACAGCTTCAGGGTATGTGAATTTTGATTATTTCAAGTACCGATTTGAATACCCAAATAAGACACACAAAGCATTGGTCATGGACTATAAACAAGAGATGTTAGAAAACCAAGACCCTTTAAATGGTACAGGTGGGTTGGGTCGATACGATGCCTATGAAGATTGGCTTAAACACCTCGATGATAAAAAACATTTACGTATCGAAGGTGACACCATTCCAACCTCAGAGTATTTATTACTGGATCAAGAAAACACGTTGTATGCCATGGTCAACATCCGACATTTTTTAGATGATGAACTCAGACAAACCTACGGTCATGCAGGGGCATCGGTTCGACCAAAATACCGTAAACAAGGGTATGCGAAATTGGCTTTATCCATGGCACTTGAAGTTATCCAATCCTTAGGTGAGGATGCTGCCATGATTTCCTGTAGTGTGTTCAATCTTGGTTCAAGAAAAACCATAGAGGCTTGTGGGGGTATGTTTGAACACATCGTGATGGACCATGAAGATAACGTTGAAATGCGTATTTATTGGATTTATATATAAAGCACTTTGATGTGCTTTTTTTTCGGTGTGCCGGGCATGGCATATAACTAGGTGGTGAAAGTCCACTGTGGGGGTACTCACTGACCAACCACTAACGAAGCACAAGGTATCCACCGTGAGGTGTGAACTGGAGGAAGTGCGTAGTAAAATCTTGGCGTGATGAACAAAAACTTGGTATAAGGCATCCTTAAAGGATAAGAGAACCGAACATCTCAAAGTCCAAAAAGTGAGCGTAACTTAGGGGTGTAGACCAAGCACGTAAAAGAGGAAAGTTATATGAATTACCCCGGGAGGTCTCCTATACTTAGGTTTAAGATAAAATGAAGGTAGCCGTATCATCATACCCTAAGGTCGAAAAAGGTTAAATAGGAGAAGTCAGCAAAAGCCATAGTAGGGGGAAACCTGAAGGGCTCAACAATTTATAGTGTTTCAATCACTATAGACGGTAGCGGTGATAGTCAGATAAGTAGGTTTAAAGTAGGGACGTAACCTGAGGATAGACCGATAGGATGATTCACCGTTAAGCAAAGTAGAAAGAGAGAAACGAGTATGACACTAATCGAAGAAATACTTACGAAAGAAAATCTGAATCAAGCCTACCTACAAGTTTACAGAAACAAAGGTAGCGCAGGCGTAGACGGTGTGACTGTTGAAGAACTCAAAGCGTATTTGAAAACAAACGGAACCAAACTCGTTGAAGATATCAAAACAAGACGGTATCAACCAAAACCAGTCAGAAGGGTAGAAATACCTAAAGATAATGGCAAGGTAAGACAGTTAGGTATCCCAACAGTCTTAGATAGGGTGATACAACAAGCAATAGCCCAAGTACTCACACCCATCTACGAACAACAGTTTAGTGATTCGAGTTACGGATTTAGACCAGGACGCTCGTGCGAAATGGCAATTATCAAGAGCCTAGAAATCATCAATGATGGGTATGAGTGGGTAGTGGATATCGACCTAGAGCGATTCTTTGATACGGTGAACCATGATAGACTGATTCAAATCATCTTTAAAACTGTAAAGGATGGTGACGTGATGTCGCTCATCAGCAAGTATTTAAAGAGTGGTGTGATGAATCAAGGAAAATATGAAGAAACGGAAATAGGGACGCCACAAGGTGGGAACCTCAGTCCGTTACTATCGAATATCATGTTAAATGAACTGGACAAGGAGTTAGAGGCTAGAGGGTTAAGATTCGTCAGATACGCAGATGACTGCAATATCTATGTCAAAAGCGAAAAAGCAGCTAACCGGGTGATGACATCCATCACGACGTTCATTGAAAAGAGGCTAGGATTAATTGTCAACGTCAGCAAGAGTAAGATAGGCAAACCGACGGACATAAAGTTTCTAGGGTTTGGATATTACTATGATTTCAATACCAGTCGATATGAGGTTAAGCCACATGAAAAATCATGGGTCAAATTCAAACGAAAAATCAAGGTGTTGATGAAAAGAAATTGGAGTGTTGATTTAGACACTAGATTACTCAAACTCAAACAGTTGATTACTGGATGGGTTAACTATTTTCGTATCGCAAAGATGAAAAAGAAACTTGGCGAGATGGATAGTAAAATAAGAAACGCAATCCGTGTAATCATCTGGAAACAGTGGAAAGTGTCACAAAAGCAAATCCAAAGTTTAGTAAAACTGGGCATCGACCTCGAGGAAGCTAAGGGTTTAACTTGGTGTAGAAGAGGATATCAATTCATCACACATTCATATGTCATTAAACGGGCCATAAGTAACGTAAGATTAGAAAAAAGAGGACTCGTGAGTGCACAAGTCCACTATTTAAAAGTTCATACTGTAATATAAATTGAACCGCCGTATACGGGAACCGTACGTACGGTGGTGTGAGAGGGGCGAAATATTCTAATTATTAGCCTCTACTCGATCGTTATTTATTATAAATAATGCTTGTTTCGGTTTGTGAATAACTTTTTCGTAAGCCCTTTGATACAATGAAGCCGTAAAATGCAATACTAAGGGAGAAAAATATGAAGAAATATATCCTCGTGTTCTTATGGGTGTTGGGCACATTAACCTTATCGGGATGTGTCGATAAAACACCGGCTTGTAATGACAATGAATCACGCATTGATGGCGTTTGCGTGGTCAATCGTACGGAGTTTGAAACAAAGCTATTTAATACCGCTAACCTAGACAATGTTACCATCGAATGGATCGTTGCTTTAGGCGATGAAGTTAGCACCTCCATTCTGAAATTTGATGGCGAAAAATCCTCGGTTCAAGCAGGTAATCATACTGAGTATTTTGAAACCGAAGGGACCACTACCTACCGTTATTTTCAAACAGAACATGGGTATGAAAGAGAAACCGTTCAATTGAATGGGACAAATCAACCATCGTTTTATGAAAATTTGAAAGAAATTGACTTTACACTCTTAGAAACCCGATATCTATTGAACTATGGTACATATAACGATATCCTTTCATTCGTGAAAACATATGATTCCAAAGCAACCTTTGAAAACTTCGAATTGTCTATGGAAACATACATCACACAAATCAAATTTGACATCATTGTAGATGACCTCATTTTTAAGCTCACACTGAATTATTCAAATCATAATCAAACGACTGTAGAGGTACCAACCTATGCGTAATCAATTATGGAAGAAATCATTACTGTTACTCATCATCACATTAGTCACATTGACACTGATTCAACCTTATCGTGTCAACGCGGCATTAAGAATTTATCAAAAAACACGCGACACCCAATATGTTGAAGGTGTTAGACACATCAAAATCGCTGCTGAAATTGACTTCAATGGCACCATATCAGAACAAGTCATCAACTACGCAGGGATCAATATTAAGAGCAACCCACACATCAAAGTGGTGGTAGCGGATAATTACAAAGTCAATGGCTATGGTATGTCCACTGTCCCACAACAGATATGGAATATCCATCAAAAATTTCCCAATGTTAAAGTCGTAGCTGGTGTAAACGGCGACTTCTATAACATGTCTAATGGGATTCCAGTTTCCCCTTATGTGAGAAATTATGAAGTCATTTTCCAAGGCACTACGTGGGCAAGAACCCTCGTCGGTTTCAAAGATAACGGTGAAGTTGTTTTTGGAAAACCAACGTTCAGTGGTTATGAAGTCATGGTCTTTGACCAAGATGGCTCACTCAAGCTCAATCCAATCAAAGTGAACGCATTCAACCGTCTACCAGCCAATGACAATGAAGTCACCGCGTTCTTCACAGAACATGCCAGTGAAATCAACTCTGGTGCACAAAAACTCATCGTAAATGGATTAGATATTAAGTCTGATGGTTCTGGTTCAAGGTATTTTTCCAAAGGCACGTTTGGGAGCATTACCAATGAAGTTATATCGGTTCAAGAAAACCAATTTATCCTCATGGGGACCAAGTTATTTGCCGAAGGGTTCATCGAATCTACCGATACCATTGTGGTTCAACAACGCATGTCAGGCATCTTTGAAGGCGTTAGAGACGCGATTGGTGGCTGGGAAATTCTTGTTAAAAATGGTGCACCTGTGACCACATTTACCGAAGGGGCGTCCTATCAATATAGAGCACCTAGAACCGCTGTCGGTATTAAGAATGACGGTACCGTGTTCTTTGTTACAGTAGATGGTAGGAATATGCATTTAGGTATGGATGGTGTTACAGCCTATGAAATGGCTGAAATCATGACGTATTTTGAAGCCGATCACGCTATCAATCTAGACGGTGGTGGTTCCACAACTATGGCAATATTAAACGGTGAGGACTATGACATCGTCAACACCCCATCCGATGGTAACCTTAGATCCAACGCAAACGGTGTATTCTTTGTTAAAGGTGACTTACCTCAAACATTACCACCAGTACCTTATCCGGATAACCGTGAAGTACTCCATACACCAAACAATTTATTCATCGAAAACTCAGGGCTATTGACTTTCAATGCTGTAGATAACGCGACCAGATATGAAGTATGGATCGATGGTACGACCAAAATCGATACAACAACCAATAGCGTAACTTTAAACTTACCAATGGGCACTTACGACATACAAGTACGCGCATATGGTAATCACGAAACACACAAACAATCCTTATATTCAGAATCATTGACATTTACCGTGTACTCCAATGACATGTTAGATTTCATCGATTTCATCCGAGAATACACACAAACACAACACAGCAATAACCAATCCAACTAACCATTGGATTGGTTTCTTTACAAAGGCCGTTTAGGAGAACACTATGAAAATAATTACCTGTATCAAACAAGTCCCAGCTTCATCGAATGTTCAAGTAGACCCCATCACCGGGGTATTGATCAGAGATTCACAAAACGTTAAAATGAATCCATTCGATCTATTTGGCTTAGAAACTGCATTTCAAATCAAATCACGCATCGAAAATACATCGGTTCACGCTGTGACGATGGGTCCTCAATCGGCCACTCAAGTACTAAAAGAAGCTTTATATATGGGGGCGGATGACGCTACCCTACTCACGGACCGTAAATTCGCTGGTGCAGACGTACTCGCGACCTCTTATACCATCAGTCAATTGGTTAAACACATTCATGATTTTGACTTAGTCATTTGTGGGAAACAAACCACCGATGGCGATACGGCACAAGTAGGACCTGAAATGGCTGAATTTTTAGGCATACCACACGTACCATACGTCAAAGAACTCATCGAAGTGACCACCAAGTATATCGTAGTTAGAAGTGCCTATGATCAATATGATGAAGTTGTAAAAGTTGAATTACCATGTCTATTAACCATAGAAAAAGATGCAAATACTCCAAGATTACCATCTTATAGAAGACAGCTTTCTTTTGATAGCTACAAGATAAACTACGTTACATTCAAAGATTTAGAAGACCAAAACGAAAATCATTACGGATTAAATGGGTCTCCAACCCAAGTAGACGAAATTTTTTCACCAGACAAATCGATGCATTCCACCCGATTTGAAGGTGACCCACAAACGCTATCTAATCAATTAGTAGAAATACTAAAAGATAAGCGTTTCTTATAGGAGGGACCCATGGGCTATATTAAAGTTGACAACACCAAAGTCACGAAAGAAATTGCAGAACAACTCAAACAAGTATGTCCATTCAATGCATTTGAATATGTGGATGAGTATTTATCGATCAATGCCAGCTGTCGCGTATGTAAATTATGCGTTAAAAAAGGACCCAAAAGGGTTTGTGAATTCATTGACGATTCTAGACCTCAAATCGATAAATCCAAATACAAAGGCATCGCCGTATTTATGGAACAACACAACAACATATGTCACCCTGTTGGGTTTGAATTACTAGGGAAAGCCAAAGAAATCGCTTTAAAAACGAATGAGAAAGTATACGCAATCGTCATTGGTAGCGATACACAATCAATGGTATCTGAATGCTTAAAATATGGGGTAGATGATGTTTTCGTCTATGAAGATGCATTATACCGTGATTTTAATGTCGAAAGATACACCAACGTCATTGAAAGTTTCTTTAAGAAATACCAAAACAACGTCATTTTATTCGGATCTACTCCGCTTGGTAGAAGCTTCGCACCACGTGTAGCGGCACGCCTTAGAACGGGGTTAACCGCTGACTGTACGATGTTAGATATCACTGAAGACGGTGATTTACTCCAAATCCGTCCCGCTTTTGGTGGAAACATCATGGCGAAAATCAATACGCCAAACAATAGACCTCAACTCGCCACCATCCGTTATAAAATGTTCAATAAGCCAGCTTTGGTTGAACCATTCGGACAAATTCATCATGAATCCGTGGTAGATATTCCTAAAAACACCAAAATTGAACTCATAGAGTCGGTACATAAACCACAAGCCAAAGATATTTCTGAGTCTGAAATCATCATCGCTTTAGGTAGAGGCATCAAAAAACAAGCCGATTTGGCCTTGATAGAACCACTTAGAACTCAATTAGGTGCCGATTTGGCGTGTACCAGACCACTCATTGAAAATGGTTGGTTCGATGCGAGACAACAAATCGGATTGTCTGGTAGAACGGTTAAACCAAAATTATTGATCAACATTGGCATCAGTGGGTCTGTCCATTTCATCGAAGGGATGAAAGAAGCAGAGACCATCATCACCATCAATCAGGACCCACATTGTAAACTTTTCAATTATTCACATTACGCGATTTGTGGGGATTTATACCAAGTATTACCAAAATTAAACGAATTATTAGAACAATTGGGGGTCACACAACATGTTTAAAAGATTAGATTCAAAAGACATTCAAATACTCACTGAAATCGTGGGTCAAGAATCCATCACCGTTGGTGGCGATATTGACCACGAATATGCACACGATGAACTAAAAAACGTTTCTGGTGCCCCAGAAGCACTGTTATTCGCCACAGATAAACATCAAATTTCAAAAATCATGGCTTATGCCTATGCAAATCATATTCCTGTAACCGTAAGAGGTGCAGGCACTGGTTTGGTAGGGGCTTGTGTCCCTGTCCATGGAGGGATTTTACTCAACACATCCAAAATGAACAAAATCATCGATTTGGATACCATCAATCTAACCTTAACCGTTGAACCAGGGGTATTATTATTGGATATTTATGAAGCCGTAGAAAAAGAAAATCTATTCTACGCCCCAGACCCAGGTGAAAAGACAGCTACCATTGGTGGAAATATTTCGACCAATGCTGGTGGGATGCGTGCGATTAAATATGGCGTCACCCGTGACTGGGTACGTGGACTTGAAGTGGTTTTACCCAACGGTGAAATCATTCAAACCGGTGGGAAGATGGTTAAAAACTCCACAGGTTATGGTTTAAAAGACTTGATTATTGGTTCCGAAGGTACCTTAGGCATCATCGTTTCAGCTACGTTAAAACTCATTTCTAAACCAAAGAAAACCATTTCGTTGTTGGTGCCATTTGAAAACCGTGAGGCAGCGATTAAAGCCGCACCAGTATTGATAAAAAACCATGTCACACCAACGGCGGTAGAATTCTTAGAAAAACAATCCTTACAGTATTCTGAAACTTTCCTTGGTAAGAAAATCCCACACAATAACTTTGAGGCTTATTTATTGTTATCCTACGATGGCAATACCGATGAGTCAGTCGATCACGACATCAAAATTGCATCCAACATGTGCTTAGAACTTGGTGCGATCGATGTATTCTTAGTCGATACCACCGAAAGAGCGAAAGCGGTTTGGACAGTGCGTGGGGGATTCTTAGAAGCCATCAAATCATCAACCGATGAAATCGATGAAATTGACGTGTGTCTACCTCGTTCAGCCGTCAGTGGTTATTTAGCTTATGCGAGAGAAATTTCCGAACAACTCAACATCCGAATCCCGTATTTTGGTCACATTGGTGATGGCAATCTACATATCTATTTCTGTAAAGATAACTTAGACGTGTCCAAATGGCACGAGGTTGTCGAAAAAGGGTTCAAATTGATGTATGACAAAGCCTTTGAAATGGGCGGAGTCGTCTCTGGTGAACACGGCATTGGATTTGCGAAAAAACGCTACATGGTGGATTTACTCGGAGATACCCAAATTCAATTGATGAAAGGCATCAAACAAGTATTTGATCCTAAAGGCATCTTAAACCCAAGTAAAGTCATTTAGTGATTTTTAGAATGATTGTGAATTACTCGAAACCCCATCATTAAAATGATGTAAAGCCCTTACATTTAGAAACTTCTATGTTATAATTACTATGGTGAATTATACGATTAGATGTTTTTGAATGGGGGTTTTATTTTATGAGTATCATGCTTAATATGCTAAAAAACAAAGAAGAACTCAGCATGGCCGAAAAGGTCGTTCTGGATTATTTGATTGAACATAAAGAAGATTTAAAAGATTTTGGTATTGAAAAGATTGCTGAAGCGGCATACACCTCCCCAGCATCTGTCGTTAGAATGTGTAAAAAACTGGGTTATCGCGGGTTCAAGGATTTCAAAATTGACTTCATTTTAGCGAATGCGAAAGTTGAAATTCCCGAACACACCGAGTATTCAGACGTCATTTTAACCAAAAAATTCAATACAGGTAAGGTTGCGATTGAAAATGACATCCGTGTCTTAGAAGATACGATGAAACTTTATAATGAAGAAACCTATGAAAAAGCCGCTGAAATCATCATGAGTGCACGTAAGATTCTCATTTTTGGTAAAGGCTCATCTTACATAGTATGTAAAGACTTAGAGATGAAACTACGTCGAATCAATAAGTTTTGTATTGCGCAAGGGGAATCCCATGACCAATTGGTCGATGCGTCATTCATCAATCAAAAAGACGTCATCATTTTCATCAGTAACTCAGGTAAAACCAAAGAAATCATTTCTGCTGCGTTGCTGGCGAAAGAAAACAAAGCGAAGATCATTGTCATTACCAAACTTGGCTCATCCATTCTAGCAGATTTGGGTGACATCGTCATTTATACCTCTTCATTGGAAGGGGAATTTAGAAGTGCTGCGATGACATCGCGTATTTCTCAATTGGCGGTTGTAGACGCGTTATTCTCGCATTGTGCTTATACAGATATCGACCGTTCAGTCAAAATGCTTGAAACCACTTATCAAACATTTAAACAATTCAAACGCTAATTATAAAGAGGTATGCTAGCAGCATACTTTTTTTTGTCGACTGTGCGGTTTTTTCAATTTTGGAAAAAACAACCAAAAGACGATGAAAGCGTTTCAATTACATAGTAAAACCACTATAATGATAACGAAGATGGAGAAACGACCATGAAACTTTCAATTGGCTTAATGAGTGGGACCTCGTTGGATGGCATCGATGTGGTTCTATGTGAAATAAACGGGTCCTTTATGGATACCGAAGTGAAAGTCATTGCCCATCAATCCTATGATTTAGACCCGGGATTGGTTCAAAAAATACAAGACTCAATTCAGCTAAAAACCAACGCAAGAGACATCACCAGTCTCAATTTTGAATTGGCTATCGCTTTTTCAAATGCCATTAATACTTTCGTTGAAACCTTGGGGATAGACCCGAAGAACATCGATTTTATCGCTTCACACGGCCAAACCATCTATCACATACCGTTTTCCACTAAAGACCATTTAAAGAGTACTTTGCAATTGGGTTCAGGGTCCGTGATTGCACAGCTCACAGGCATCACCACCGTGTCGAATTTTAGAGTCGCTGACATGGCTGTGGGTGGACAAGGTGCACCCTTGGTACCCTACGCTGAATTTGTGATGTTCTCTCAAAAAGATAAGACCATCGCGATGCACAATTTAGGTGGCATCTCGAATTTAACCCTCATGCCTAAGGGTCAAGACATCGATCAAGTGGTGGCTTTTGATACAGGTCCGGCCAATATGATGATCGATTACGCGATGAAAAAATTATTCCAACAACCTTACGATGACCAAGGATACCACGCTTCACGAGGTCAATTGATTCAACCGTTATATGACACCTTGATGGCTCATCCGTATTTGAAATTGAATTACCCGAAATCCACCGGTAGAGAATTGTTTGGTGATGATTATACAGAAGCGCTCGTATCTCAATACCTTAACGAAAAACCGGAAGACATCATCCATACATTGTCGATGTTTACAGTCGGTAGTATTGTTGAAAGCTACCGAAAATTGTTGGAAAAACAACCGATCGATGAAATCATCTTTTCGGGTGGTGGGGCATTTAACCCATTTCTGATTGAAAACATTCGAAAAGGGTTATACCCAATTCAAGTATCGACGTTAGAAGACCATGGTCTCGATTCGAAATGTAAAGAAGCCCTCGCTTTTGTCATTTTGGGTAACGAGACACTCAATCGCCATTTTAACCACATCAAACGTGCGACCGGCGCGACCCGCTTAGTCGTACTGGGTGACATCAGTCCTGTCATCCGTTAGGAGACGTATGAAACTGCATTTATTTAAAAACCCCGATCAACCAATCTTTTATTACGACACACAAACCGTGGTAGAAGTACCAAACACCATTAAAAACCATAAACCATTCAGAGCGATGTGGGTATCTAATGTCGCCAATATCGACTTCCCGGTATTGGAAAACATTGAAGATTATCAAAAAAAAATCATTACCATGTTGGATACCGCGAAATCATATCATTTAAATGCAATCTTTTATCAAGTCAGAACAACCAACGATGCTTTCTACACATCAAAGCTTAATCCTTATAGCCGTTATTTAACGGGAACAGAAGGGAAAAAACCTTTGTTTGATGTGTTGAAGTTCGTCATTGATGAAGCGAAAAAACGCAACATCGAAGTCCATGCGTGGTGTAATCCCTACCGTGTGTCTTTAAATGGGTTAATCAAAAAAGATGATTATCTCAAAACATGTGACCCCATGAATCTAGCGGTCAAACGTCCTGACCTCATCATTTTAAATAAAGAAGGCCAAATTATTTTAAATCCTGCCAAACCAGAAGTCAGACAACACATCATCGATTCGATGCTAGAAATCATCGATGGCTATGACGTGGCAGGGATTCATTTTGATGATTATTTCTACCCGTATCAAGGCCTAGATGAACATCAAAACGATTTACCCGATTACGAACAAAGAACAGATATTAATCAGTCTTTAGATGACTTTAGAAGACAACAAGTCAGTTTAGTCATTGAAGGCCTATATAAAGCCATTAAAGCCCATAAACCTGCGATTCGATTCGGTGTCTCACCGTTTGGTATTTGGCGAAACCATCAGGCAACACCAGAAGGTGCACATGTCAGTCCAAAAGCCACACAATCGTATGACAATCAATACGCCGATGCTTACCTTTGGGTGAAGTCTGGCTATATTGATTACATTGTCCCGCAACTCTATTGGGAGTTTGGACACCCCCTCGCGCCTTATGCAGATTTAGTTAAATTTTGGGTCAAGACATGTCAACATACCAAGGTGGATTTATACCTCGGTCATGGCGCGTATCGCTTAGGTAATGAAGGCGAATATGAAAATCCGCGTGAAGTTACCAATCAACTCCTATATGCAAACCCATATAAAACCGTCAAAGGTCACGTATTTTTTACATACAAAACGTTCATAAATCAAGACAAGAGTAAACTAGGGATGGCTATGCTCAAAAACACATTGAAAGAGGTGGCTAAATGAAGCTATTTAAATCACTCATCATCGGCGTATTATCGGTCCTCATATTGACCTTCTTATATGCGAAAAACTTACCTACAACAACATCTTCCATTTTTGAAACACAAGCCGTAACACTCCAAGATTATGTCGAAAAGGACTATGAACTTAGAGCTGTTTGGGTCGCTACCGCGTGGAATTTAAACATCGGTACTGCCACCAACAGAACCGCGTTTGAAAATGAGTATCGCGCATTGATTGATCGTGTTAAATCGAAAAATATGAATGCGATATTTTTCCAAACCCGCCCGATGAACGATGCGTGGTACGATTCTGAATACGCACCATTTTCTAAGTATATGTCAGGCACTGAAAACGTTGACCCAGGTTGGGACGTCATGGCATTCATGATCGATTATGCACACCAACAAGGCATCGAATTCCACGCTTGGATGAATCCATATCGCGTGGTTACCTCGGCTGCCTCTAAAACGGTCGCTTTGAATGCGTTAAGTACGAAAAACTTCGCGAGAATTAACCCACACTTGGTCATCGCTGGTAACGCCGATTCTAATGGTAACTATCCTTATATCCTAAATCCAGGTGAACCC
>JAEZHT010000002.1 GCA_023436805.1 Bacillota bacterium | reverse complement strand
CAACCGGGTACGATTGCGTTAGTCATTTTACTCATCGTTTTACTGCTTGCTGTGATTATTGCCCTTTCGAGTATTCGAATCGTTCGCCAAACTCAAGCATTGGTAATTGAAAGATTGGGTCGTTATTATACGACATGGAACACCGGCATTCACTGGTTGGTTCCATTCATTGATCGAGTTTCAAAAGTAGTCACTTTAAAAGAAATCGTCAATGACTATGCACCACAACCCGTCATTACTAGAGATAACGTTACAATGCAAATCGATACCGTTGTGTATTATCAAATCACTGACGCTAAAGCGTTTGCGTATGGGGTGGATAATCCGAACCGCGCATTAGAAACGTTGTCAGCCACCACATTGCGTAACATCATTGGTGCGATTGACCTAGATGAAGCCCTCACCAGCCGTGAACTCATCAATAGCAAGATGCGCATCATCTTAGATGAAGCGACTGACCCATGGGGTATCAAAGTCATCCGTGTGGAATTGAAGAACATCATCCCACCAAAAGACATCCGTGAAGCAATGGAAAAACAAATGAGAGCAGAACGTGAAAAACGTCAATCGATTTTGATTGCAGAAGGGGAAAAACAATCCGCCATCTTGAAAGCTGAAGGGTTCAAAGAATCTCAAATTCTAGAAGCCCAAGCGAGAAAAGAAGCAGCCATCTTAAAAGCACAAGGGGAAGCTGAAGCCATCCTTAAAGTTCAAGAAGCGACTGCCAAAGGGATTGAAATGATCAAGAAATCTGGTGCAGACCAAGCCGTCTTAACCATGAAAGCGTATGAAGCGTTAGTTGAAGTATCGAAAGGTCAAGCAACCAAACTCATCATCCCATCCGACCTTCAAGGTCTTGCGGGATTGGTGACATCCGCTAAAGAAATGTTTTCAGAAGATAAGAAAACCAGTAAGTAAAGTATAGAGCAGGCCTAAAAACCTGCTTTTTTTTCGTCTAATGAAGGCTTAATTATGATATAATTTGATGTAGGTGATACTGTGATTGCAGAAGTGATGCTGGATTTAAAAACCAATCAAATTCTATCTGCTTATGACTACTTAATCCCAAAAGATCTTGAGGGATTTTTAGTCGTTGGAATGCGCGTCGTCGTTCCCTTTGGAAACACGACACGTGTGGGATTGATCACAGGATTGAAATCCACGTCAAGGGATGCTACCAAAGCCATCATTGAGCCATTTGATGTGGATCCATTGCTGGATAAAGAACAACTCCATTTGATCGATTACTTGGAACAACAAGCCATGATACCTAAACACTTGGCTTATTACGAAGTGGTCCCGAATGTCCTTCAAATAGACTACATTAAACGCGTTCATGTGCTTCAAAGAGCTTCATTGAAACCGCCACTATCTGAATTATTGACCGAAGACCATCTCGTATTCAAAAGTGCATGGATGAAACATTATGGCGCATTTAAAACTGCTTTAGCTAAAAAAATCATTCACATCGAAACCACATTTGAACAAAAAAAGTCGATTCAAATGATGACGACTTATACAGCCAAAGATTTTAAACCTAAAACACCCAAACAACAAGCGCTTTGGACGTTTTTATCGACAGAACGTACTATTGATGATGTGCTCGCTGAAGGGTATACAAAAGCCATGTTGAAGACATTGGTTGAACAATCGTCTGTCAAGACCACATCGATAGAAAAAATCTCAACCCATCGGTCTTGGATTGCACAAGACCATAAGGTTTTAACTATTGAACAAAACCAAGCCATCCAAGATATCTCCAATGCCTTTCAAACCTACCAACGTTTCTTATTAAAAGGGGTATCGGCATCGGGTAAAACCGAGGTATTTTTACAGTTATGTCGTCAACTTGAAAAGACACAAAAACAAGCCCTCATCATTACACTAGATGAAGCTTTGGTAGCACAAATAGCTGATTATATATCGCCCTATTTAAGTGTTTCTACCATCCATGGTGGACTATCTGATCAACAAAAATTAGATGCTTATCGTGCGGTACAACTGGGTGTATCACAAGTCTTAATTACGACCCCATCCGGGTTATTTACACCATTTAAATCCTTAGGCGTAATCATCGCAGATGAAGCCCAAGACCGTGTGTACCTGGATTATGCCAAAAAAGTCCATGGTTTAGACGTCTTGGTTGAACGTGCAAAATTCAATAAAGTACCTTTAGTATATGCTTCTGCAACCCCACCAGTACAACTTTTATATGACGCACAGATGGGTAAACTCCATTGGATTGAACTGTCTGAAAAAGTCTATCAATCCGATGATGAAGTGATTGTTGTGGATATGAAAAAAGAACTTGAAAACGGCAATCTTTCTATGTTGTCTAAAACGCTTCATGAAGCGATTAACCAAACCTTAAATAAAAAAGAACAAGTCTTAATTTTAGCCAATCGAAGTGGCTATTCACCTTATGTGATGTGCAGGAGTTGTGGGCATGTACCGAGTTGTGAATATTGTGATACACCGCTCGTATATCACAAGGAAAAGCATAAATTAAAATGTCACCACTGTGGGCATAGTATCCCACCTGTATATGTTTGTAGTGCGTGTGGCAGTGAGAAAATTAAACCGGTAGGCATCGCGATTGAGCAAGTCGAAACGCACATCAAAATGATGTTTCCAAAAGCCAGAGTTAGCCGTTTAGATGCCGATAACACCACCAAAAAGGGTGTGTATTTGAATACCATTAAAGCATTTAAACAAAAAGAAATTGATATTCTAATCGGGACACAAATGATATCCAAAGGTCATGATTTCGATATCCCTTTAGTCGGTATTTTACTCATCGATTCGATGTTGAAAGCACCTACCTATTTGGCCAATGAACGGACCTATCAATTGATCAGACAAACGATGGGTCGAG
>JAEZHT010000035.1 GCA_023436805.1 Bacillota bacterium | reverse complement strand
TGGGCGTCTCAAGTCTAAATAACGGTATTTTAAGCGGGTATCTTCTAATGAAGTATCTTCATTTGAAATGCCAATTGGTGGCGTTTCAGCCACATTGAGGACAATTAAGTTTTCGATGTTGACTTCGATTTCACCGGTTGCCATATTGGGGTTTTTGGATTCTCTTTCGATGACAACCCCTGTGATGTCGATGACATATTCACTTCTTAAAGTGCTCGCGAGTTCATAGGATGGGTGTCCTGGTTGAACCAACAATTGGGTGATACCAAAACGGTCGCGTAAATCGATGAAGATGAGTCCACCTAAATTACGTTTTCTTGCAACCCATCCTTTTAAATGGACGTGTTGTCCGAGGTGGGATAAATTCAATTCATTGTTGTGGTGTGTGTAGGCCATATTATTTTCCTAACCAGCTTTTGACGGAACGAATCGCAATCTTCACTGGTATTTCTTCCTGTTGTTGAGTTTTAGTGTTTTTTAGTGAAATGGTTTTGTTTTGTAACTCCGATTCACCGATGATGCCTAAATATTTGGCATTCGTTTTTAAACCGGATTTGAGTTGTGCTTTGAAGGATGAAGAGACGAAATCCATATCTGCAACCATCCCTTGTTGGCGCGCTTCAAATAAGAGTTTAAGCGCTTGAACACGGGCAGCTTCGTCGGTTGCGATGAAGAAAATATCGTTGGATGGGGCTTCTTCAAACGTAATGTTTTCGGATTCCATGGCGATGATTAAGCGTTCCATACCGAAAGCAAATCCGATGCCTGGTAAATCAGGTCCGCCCAATTCTTTAACCAAGGATTGATAACGACCACCGCCACCTAACACATTTTGTGCACCAAAGCCTTCAATATCGGCTTCAATTTCAAATACGGTGTGGGTGTAATAATCCAAACCACGTACCAATTTAGGCGCAATCTCATAGTCAATGTTGGCAGCATCCAAATAGGTCAAAACGCTTTGGAAATAGGTTTTGGATACATCGTTTAAATAATCTTGTGTGGTAGGTGCTTTAACGACTGCGACATGGTTGTGATCGACTTTACAATCCAAGATGCGCAATGGATTTTTTTCAATGCGTTGCTTGCAGTCCTCACAAAGCGTATCGACATGTGGTAAGAAATGCTGTTTTAAAGCATCTTTAAAGGCAGCTCTGGAGTCATTATCACCCAAAGTGTTGATGCGTACACGGACGCCCTTGAGTCCTAATTTTTGAATAAAAGCATACGCCAATCCGATGACTTCAGCATCGAGTGCGGGGTCATTGGAACCAATCGCTTCGACACCAAATTGTGAGAATTGTCTGAAACGACCTTTTTGTGGGCGTTCGTATCTAAAGTTTGGTCCAATATAATACAATTTATTGAGTGGGTTTTCAACGTAGAGTTTATTTTCAACAAAACTACGGATGACACCTGCGGTCCCTTCAGGTCTTAAAGTCAACTCACGGTCACCTTTGTCCATGAAGTTGTAGGTTTCTTTGGTCACCATGTCGGATTGCTCATTTTGACGGTGAAATACTTCACGGTATTCAAATATTGGTGTTCTGACTTCCTTATAACCAAATTGAACACATATTTGGCGGGCTTTGTCTTCTAATGTATGCCACTTATAAGACTCATTTGGCAGGACATCGTAAGTCCCTTTAGCTTTGCTGATCATGTTGTTGATTCCTCCATTTTTCGTATATATAAACATCATGAAAACGGTGTGTTTTCGGGTGAAAAAAACTTTGTTTGTTGATTTCGATGAATCGGTAACCAGCCTTCAATATAACGCGTTGACTGGCCATATTTTCTTTGATGTGCTTGATGATGACCCGATCGACTTCTAAATGATTAAAAGCAAGTTCAGTCATCGCTTTGACGCAGTCGGTCATGATGCCTTGATTCCAGTAGGGTCTAGCGAGTACATACCCAATCTCACACGTGTTTAGTTTTTGATTGAATGTATGAAATTCGATGGTTCCAATCATTTTAAGGCTTTCCTTATCCAAAATGGCATATCCAATCGGTTCTTGACGGGCCATGCGTCTAAAATAAGTAAATTTAATCATGGATTTCGCTTCTTTGATGGTTTTGAATGGGCCCCAAGTTAAAAACTCTGTTGTGATGGGGTCACAACCCACGTCATAGAAGTCTTTGGCATCCTTTTTAAGCAAGGTTCTTAGGATGACTTTATCTAATTCAATTGTTGGCATTGTTCGGTTTGTTATCATCGATTCACCCACAAAAAAAATAAAAAGCGCCCTTATCTCTAAGGACGCTAAACATGCGCGGTACCACCTTAGTTCTATGGTTACCCCATAGCCCTCATCTAGTTTTGTCTTCATGAAGTGTCTCTGACAGGCATATTCTGGATGCTTCCACCGTTCATCCTCGCTTTAAGACATTGCTTTGTCACTCTTTTCAATCTACAGACGATTAAATTACAGTTAAATGATACAATATTACGCTTTTAAAGTCAATCTTATAACGATTCTTTAAAACGTTTAATTCTCGCATGAATCGGTTCTTTATAAAAGTTATAGGTGATGGTGATAAATAGAATCACAGGGATTGAAATGACCACACCTACCAAGCCAAAGAATGCTTGCATCAACAGGATGGCCGAAACCGATAATAGTGGGTTCAGTTTAAGTTGTTTTTTATAAATATGCGGGTTAATCAAATACGCATCTAAGTTCGGGAATATCAAAATAAATAATCCGATTGGGAATGCAGCCAATAAAGGTTTTGGTAAGGATAATGCGATTAAAATCATGAAGAATGACGATAAGTACCCACCAAAATAAGGAATCAACGAGAATACCGAAACGGATACACCCAACAACAACGCCAAATTCAAATATTCTGGGATGAAAATACCAATCAGCAAGAACAATCCGGCATATTCGATGAATTGGATCCCAGCGATGATGATTTCAGCGACCAAATAGTTGGTCAAATCATGATACAACTGAGACACATATAGATACATCTTTTGTGACTCTCTGGCCATTAAGTATTCTTTGGTTCGATTTTTGATATGTTCAAAATTGATTAAGAAAATGATCCCAACGATGACGATTACAGCCCCACCAAATATGGTACCAATGACCAGGTTTGCACCCTCACCGGTTGCGGTAAAGAATGAGAATATGCTGTTATAAATATCGGTGACCATCGCTGACAACGATTGTTGAACCGATGTGGTATCGATATTAAACAATTCTCCAATTTGGACCATCAAGTTATTTAAGCCCACAGTGATGTTGCTTAAATCTTCGATGTATGGTTTAACAAACACGAAAATGATGAGCAATACCATCGCGATGATGAATGCGTATAAGAACAAAATAGCGATGACACGAGGTACTTTAAATCTCTTTTCAAGCGTGGTGACAATTGGATTGAATATGAATGCAATCGCAAACGCAATGATGATGGGTAATAACGCCATGATGGCTTTTTCAAATAAATTACCCCAAAGTGGTGATAAGACGTACAACATGTAAATGATGAGCAATAACATCAAAATGTTGACATAACGCCAATTCAGTTTACTTTTCATCCGATCACTCCCTCGTATCGATGATGATGGTGACTGGGCCTTGGTTGATGAGTTCAATCTGCATGTCTTCACCAAACAGTCCTTTTTCTACCACGGGCACCGATTGTTTTAAATCTGTATATAATTCTTCATAATAAGCCAATGCTTTGTCTGGCTTCGCACTTTGTGTAAATGAGGGGCGGTTGTTGCCTTTCACGGAACCCAACAATGTGAATTGAGATATGAGAAGGATACTACCATTCACTTGAGATAAACTCAAATTCATTTTCCCTTCGCTGTCTTCGAAAATCCGAAGAGCGATGATTTTTTTCAGCATATAATCATAATCGATATCTGTATCGTCTGCATGGATACCCAACAAAATTAGATATCCTAAACCAATCGAGCGGTGGTAATCTGACACTGTGACTGAAGCACGTGTGACCCTTTGAATGACTGCGCGCATTATTTAAATCTTCTTTCGATGTGATAAATGTTACTGATTTTCATCAAGTTGACCATCACATTCTCGATTTCGGATTTACTGCTGGTCAATATTTTTAGGGTAGTGATGCTTTCTAATCTCGCATTGCTGATGGCATTGACTTCCGCGATGGTCAACGAAGTTGCATTGATGGTCGCGATGATTTCAGATAGGATATTATCGCGATTTTGACCGATGATTTGGATGCGGGTTGGGTATTTTCGTGTGATATTCGTTGCCCAGTATACATCCACAAAACGCATCTCTGTGAGGTTTTTGATGTTTGGACAGTTCTCGTGATGCACGGCAATCCCACTACCTTTGGTGACATAGCCAACGATCGAGTCCCCAGGCACAGGCAAGCAACAATTCGCAATCTTGATTTGTGGTGTGGACAAGCCTTCTACAATCAACCCAGATTCATGGTTCGTGGTCAAGATACGTTTCGCTTTATCGAGTTGTCGTTGCAACATCGTTTCTTTATCCAATTCTTTACCGGATAATTTCGCAGCGACTGTTTTTGGACTGATGATGCCTTTACCAACTTCTACAAATAGCTCATCGACCGTATTGGTCATGTTTTTCGAAAAATGTTTGGTAACAAATTCATCGGTGATTTGAGACAATTCGAGCTTGAGTGGATTGATTTCACGTTCAATCATATCCTTACCCATTTGTTGTAAGTTGTCTTTATTTTGTTTATTTAAAAATCCCTTAATCTTATGTCTTGCATGTGAAGATTTCGCCATTTTAAGCCAGTCTTCGGAAGGCCCTGTGACGTTTTTCGATGTTCTAATCGCAACGATGTCGCCGGTTTGTAATTCATAGTCTAGTGGGACAATGCGGTTATTGACCGATGCACCTACCATTTTGTTACCAACATCCGAGTGGATACGGTAAGCGAAGTCGATTGGGGTACTCCCTTTAGTTAATTCAACGACCTGACCTTTTGGCGTAAAGACATAAACATTGGCATCTAAGATGTCATTCTTAACGGTTTGAACAAATTCATTGGCGCCTTCATTTTTGTCATCGGCATCCTCACTCATTTTTAATAGATCGGCATACCATTTCAATTTTTGAGCAATTTCAAATTGTTCTTTTTCTTTGGAATATTCTTTACTTTCTTTATAAGCCCAGTGGGCAGCAATCCCGTATTCAGCCACTTTGTCCATCTCATAGGTACGAATTTGAACTTCAAATATCGACCCATCATCGGATAAAATGGTGGTATGTAAGGATTGATACATGTTTGGTTTTGGAACAGCAATATAATCTTTAAATCGCTTTGGAATCGGTATAAAGTGTGCATGAATAACACCCAATACTTGATAACAATCCTCGATTTTATCGACGATGACACGGATTGCTAAAATATCGTAAATATCTTCGAAATCCTTGTTTTGTTTTGTCATCTTTTTATAGATGGAATAAATATTTTTAGTACGACCAGAGATTTGGTAATTTGACACATGATGTTCATCCATATGTGCTCTAATTTTACTCATCATGTGTTCGATAGAAACATTCTTGATTTGTTCTTGGTTCTCAATCAAATGTTTGATACGGTGGTAAAATGGACCATTGACAATACGCAAAGACGAGTCTTCCAATTCTGCTTTGATTTTAAATAGACCTAATCGGTGTGCTAGTGGTGCGTATATTTCCAATGTTTCATTGGCAATCTTCAATTGCTTGTCTGAAGATTGGTAATGAATTGTGCGCATGTTGTGCAATCTGTCAGCAATCTTGATTAAGACAACTCGAATATCTTTCCCCATAGCAAGCAACATTTTTTGATGGTTATCGGCTTGAGAGACTTCTTGAT
>JAEZHT010000006.1 GCA_023436805.1 Bacillota bacterium | reverse complement strand
GAAATGGGGCACTTTTTTGAAATTTACAAGTCACTCGAAGGCAAAAAGACATATATATTAGATATAGGCGACAAATCAGTTGCTGAAGAAATCATTCAAGATTCAATGAAACGTTATAAAGAAATTTTCAACAAATAATAGAAGGGATTTAATACAATGGGAAGAGCATTTGAAGTAAGAAAAGCATCGATGGCGAAAACGTCTGCGATGAGAAGTAAGGTATATGCGAAGTATGGTAGAGAAATTTATATGGCTGCCAAAGCAGGTGTACCTGACCCTGAAATGAACCAAGTTTTAAAAAGAGTCATTGAAAGAGCGAAGAAAGATCAAGTCTCTGCCGATGTCATTCATAGAGCGATTGAAAAAGCCAAAGGCGGGTCTGAAGATAACTACATCGCTGCACGCTATGAGGGTTTTGGACCAGGGTCTTCACAACTAGTGGTTGAATGTTTAACAGACAACGTCAATAGAACCGTGGCAGAAGTGAAAACCTGCTTTAATAAATCTGGCGGGAAAATGGGTTCAGTCCTACATATGTTTGAGTCTAAAGCTGTGTTTACATTTAAAGGCACCGAAGATGAAATCTTAATGATTTTACTCGATGCAGGTGTCGATGTATCCAATTACGAAATCGATGAAGAATACATTACGTTATATGCAGATCCAACTGCCTTTAGCGAAGTCAGAATTGCACTTAAAAATGCATTGCCTGAACTTGAATTTGAAGAAGACGAAATCAAATGGTTGCCACTGGCTCAAACTGAACTTGTGGATGAAAAAGAAAAAGAACAGTTTCAAAGACTGATGGATATGCTAAACGAACTCGACGATGTTCAAAACGTATATCATAACGTAAATCAAAGCGAATAAGATCAAACCCACCCATCGGTGGGTTTTTTTCTGGAGATAAATTGAATTGATTTTGTAAAGTAAAATGCACCACCTTAGAAGAAACATTATAAAAAAGCGACCATTTTTTCCCAAATTCTTATGGTTTAGGTAGATTATTTGACAGACCTAATATATAATATTACAAGGTGATAATGTGAAAGAATTAATGGATTCGGTTCAAGTTTCAAAAACACTCAAACGAATCTCTCATGAAATCATCGAACGTCATGCATCGTTAGACCATGTCGTATTGATGGGTATTAAAACCAAAGGCACACCGATTGCGAAACTGATTGGTGGGTATATTCAAGAGTTCACAGGCAAAGCGATCCCAATTTATGAAATAGACATTACAGCTTACCGTGACGATGACAAAAAACAAGCTTCTGACAGACTTTACGCCGAAGCTGAGAAGAAAGAAGTCATCTTGGTAGACGATGTACTATTTACAGGTAGAAGTGCCCGTGCTGCATTAGACGCTGTACTAGATATCGGTAGGGCATCTCGAATTGAACTGGCCGTTTTGATTGACCGTGGACACCGTGAATTGCCGATACGTGCCGATTATGTTGGCAAAAACTTGCCAACCGCTTTAGACGAACAAATTTACTTTGATACACAAGCACTCAAAGTATATATCAAACAAAAATAGGGGTAGTAAAAAACACCTATTATGATATAATAACCGTGCTTATGAGAGGAAACTTATGCTAAAAGATACAGCCGTATTAGAAGCCATTCGTCTTGAACAACAAAGACAGGAAGAACACATTGAACTCATCGCCTCAGAAAACTTTGTCTCCGAAGCGATTCTTCAATTACAAGGGTCAGTCCTAACCAATAAATACGCGGAAGGGTACCCAGGTAAAAGATATTATTCAGGCTGTGAACACGTCGATGTGGTGGAAACACTCGCGATTGAACGTGTTAAACAACTGTTTCAAGCCAACTTCGCGAATGTCCAACCACATTCCGGGTCACAAGCCAACATGGCTGCGACCAGGGCTTTAATCAAACCTGGTGAAAAAATCTTAGGTTTGGGTCTGTCGGATGGGGGACACCTCACCCATGGATACAAACTCTCCTTCTCAGGTATGGATTATGTTGGGGTGACGTATGGTGTCAATAAAGAGACCGAAACACTCGATTATGACAACATCCTTGAGATTGCGAAAAAAGAACAGCCACAACTCATCATCGCAGGTGCGAGTGCTTACCCAAGAATCATCGATTTCAAAAAGTTTAGAGAAATTGCGGATGCTGTAGGTGCGAAACTACTCGTCGATATGGCACACATCGCTGGCTTAATCGCTGCAGGGGTACATCCAAACCCAATGCCATACGCACATGTTGTGACATCCACCACCCACAAGACCTTACGTGGTCCAAGGGGCGGCATCATTTTAACCAATGATTCGGAATTAGCCAAAAGAATTGACAAAGAAGTATTCCCGGGGATTCAAGGGGGACCTCTGATGCATGTGATTGCTGCAAAAGCAACCGCATTCTATGAAGCATTAGACCCAAGTTTCATCACGTATCAACAACAAGTGGTGAAAAACGCTCAAGCCTTAGCCAATAAACTTCAAAGTTTAGGTTATCGGATTGTTTCAGGTGGTACAGATAACCACTTAATGCTTGTTGATGTAAAAGCTTCGATTGGCATGACGGGTAAACAAGCGGCAGACATCTTGTCTTCTGTGAATATTACCTGCAACAAAAACAACATTCCGTTTGACCCAGAAAAACCAATGGTCACTTCAGGCATCCGTTTAGGTACACCAGCTGTGACTACGCGTGGTTTAAAAGAATCAGACATCGAACAAGTAGCCATCTTCATGGATCAAGCATTGAGGGGTTACAAAGATCCAAACGTTTTAAACGAAGTTAAAGAAAAAGTCATTTCATTGATGAATCGGTTTCCGATTTATCAGTCATTATAATGAAGGGGTGAAGTAAATGATTGAGAAAACAAGACACATTCCCGATGGGAAAAAAGAAAGAAAGAACCAACCAGTCAATCACTACCTAGAAGCAGAATACTTATATTTCCCGACCACAGATTTACGCTGCCCAGCAGGTGAATCTTGTGTTATCGATGGACAATATGTTAAAGTAGGCGAACTTATTGGTACAAGACACGGTGGATTTTTCGATCAACCAATCCATTCAACCGTCAGCGGTTATGTGGTAGGGTTTGAAAAGAAAGTGCACTCGTCAGGTCAAACTGTCGACTGCCTCATCGTTAAAAACGATAAGAAGTATGTATTACACGAATCTTGTGTCTCTAGAACTGATGAAGAGATTGCTGCTTTAACCAAAGAAGACTATATCCAAATCATCAAAGACTCAGGACTATCTGGTTTAGGTGGGTCAGGGTTCCCAACCTACATCAAACTTGAAACCAAACATCCAATCGATGTCGTTGTAGCCAATGGGGTAGAATGCGAACCGCATTTAATCTCCGACTACAAACTCATCTTAGAAAGAGCACACCGCATCATCGAAGGTTTAACTTACGCGATGAGAGCGACTGGTGCTAAACGTGGTGTGGTTGCAGTGAAAAAGAAATACCCTGAATTGTATGAAGTACTCGAAAATGCAAGACACAGCTTTACTGAGTTTGACATTGAAATCAAACGTGTTGGTAACCACTACCCACAAGGTTGGGAAATCGACACCATTAAATCTGCAACCGGCATCCAAGTTCCAGTAGGTAAATTACCTGCAGAATATGGTGTCACCGTATTCAACGTTGCGACACTTTATGGTTTCTACCGTGCGGTTAAACGCAGAATGCCAATCACTGAACGTTTTGTCAGTGTTTCTGGTAATGGTATCAAATCCCAAAGAAACTTCGCAGTACGCATCGGTACTCCAGTGAGAGACCTCATCGAAATGTGTGGTGGATACACTGAAAATGACAAGAATAAAGTCGTCATTTGCGGTGGACCAATGATGGGAACCAACCTTCAAAACGATGATTTAATCGTAACGAAGACTGTGACCTCACTCATCGTACTCGATGAAGAACCGATCAAAACAGAACCTTGTATCCACTGCGCATCCTGTGTGTATTCATGCCCAGTCGATATCCAACCTGTTCAAATCATGAATGCTTATAAAGAAAGAGATAAAGATGCATTGGCTGTACTCAACGTCAATAAATGTATCGAATGTGGTTTGTGTTCATTCACTTGCCCATCGAAGATTCATTTAACTGAAACGATGAGACAAGCGAAGCGCTTTATTAGAAAATAGGTGAAGCAAATGAACTACGCTAAACAAACAGCACCTTATGTACGTAAGGAAAACAGCACGAAACGCATGATGGTGGACGTGCTCATCGCTTTAATCCCAGTGGTTGTATTTGCAATCTATAGCTTTGGCTGGGACGCCGTAATCCGCATTTTATTATCAGCCGTTATCTTCATCTTGGGTGAAGTGGTCACGACATTCTATCGTACCAAACCACACCCATCCGTGAAAGAATGGAAAGAAAAATTCAAAGTACGTTATAAAACATTGACCATCAACAACGTCACTGCACCACTCGTATCAGCCGTTATTTACGCGATGATTGTGCCAAGCACATTGTCTTTATATGTGGTTGCGGTAGGGGCATTGTTCGGAATCTTGGTCGTTAAAGCAGCCTTTGGTGGTTTGGGATCAAACATATTTAACCCAGCCGCTGCCGGTAGAGTGTTCATCGGTTTATCCTTCACCAGCCAATTCGCTTACAATGGCGTAGATGCTGTGGTTGGTGCGACCCCACTCAGCGCAATCAAAGATGCTTTATTGAATATTCCAAATGTGCTTCAAAATTATACATTCCTCGATTTATTCTTAGGTAACATCCCAGGTTCTATGGGGGAAATTTCTGCATTACTCATCATCGTTGGCGGTGTTTATTTATTCGCTAGACGTGCAGCAGACTTTAGAGTGACCTTATCGATGTTATTATCTTTCAGCGTGATGATGGCGATTGCAGCCATTGCTGTGGATGGTAAAGTTGTCGATACAGTTCTATACCAACTTCTTGCCGGTGGTCTATTGTTCGGTGCAGTTTACATGGTCACTGACCCTGTCACTTCACCGATCACCAAACCTGGCCGTTGGATCTATGGTTTATTGGTCGGTTCAATTGTCGCTTTCATCCGCCTCTTTGGTTCTTACCCAGAAGGCGTCGTATTCGCTATTTTGTTGGCCAACATTTTTGTACCACTCATCGATTATTACAAGTGGGCTAAAAACAGATACTCTGTGAAGTTCATCATCGGTTATGTGGTCTCATTGGCATTACTTGGATTCATTGTATTGGTCGGATTAGGAGGGCTTAACTAATGAAAATATTTAAAACCGCATTAGTGCTAACCTTAATCGGGATTGCGTGTGGTATACTCATTGGATTATCCAATCAAATCACAGCGCCAATCATTGCAGAAAATGAAAGAAAAGCAGAACTTAAAGCTTACAGTGCATTATTCCCAGGCCTCGATGAAGCCAATAAAGTTACAGTTACCCTACAAGGTGCCATCTATGAAGTCCTAGAAGTTAAAGACGGTGGCCAATCCGTTGGATACATCTACAAAGGTAGATTAACCAACTCATATGGTGTCATTGATCAATTGGTAGGCATCAAGAAAAATGGTGAAATCACAGGGATTCAATTCTTGAACCTAGATCAAACCCCTTCCATGAAACCAGCCATTGAAACCAACGCATTGGTGTATAAAGGCCTCAATGCTAACGACATCAATTTAACCAACTTGATCGTATTCTCTTCAAGTGCAAACGTGTATGACACAGCTGCAGGTTCATCCTTTGGTTCAACGACCATGAGAACCATCTTAAGAGATGCCATCAATCAATTCAAAAATGCAGGACCAGTCGTTGAAGACCCGTATCAAGACATCTTCGGTGCGTACGCAACCAAAGAAAATGATGCTACCTTCACCGCTACGGATAAAGTAACAAAACGTGAAATCATCAAAGACGCATCGAACAATGTGATTGGTTATGCATATACCTTAACCTCTGTTAAAAACACAGGTACAGGTAGCAACTTAACTGAATACATCCAAGACCAAGACTGGAGCTTATCCTTATTGGTAGGTGTAGATGCTGATGATGAATTCTTAGGTATTGAAATTTTATCTAGCCAACATACCAAAAACTTCATTGAAATGCATTTACCTTATTTTGAATCCTTAAAAGGCGTATCTGTCGCAACTTATGGTTCAGTCGATACCATTTCAGGTGCATCCGCATCCTTGGCACACATTCAAGAATTACTGAATGCATTACAGGGGGTATTGTAAAATGACACGTGAAAATCGCCTCTTAATCATTAACGCTTTAAGTGCACTCCTATTTGGTGTGGTATTCTTATTCGCTTATGGCGCATTGATCAGCAATCAAGACAATCAACAAGCATTATCTTATTATCAAGAAGTATTCCCAACAGCAAACAAGTTTGAATCTGTGTCTATCAATCAACCGAGCATCACTGAAAAGATCAAGTTGATGAAAGACAATACCGTATTAGGCTATTTGTATGTGGGTTCAGGCATCACCACACAAATCCCAGGTCATGGTGGTTCAGAAGATGAACTCAGATTACATGTGTTTGTTAAAGCAAACCGTGAAATCGCAAAAATCATTGTGGATTACTCCGAACACACCGCATCCTTTGTTGACGGGTCTTTAAAACCAGACTTGGTCAGATTACAAGGTGCAATCATTGAAAACTATTTATCTGTCGATTTGGTCGGTGGTGCATCCGCCTACTCCATGCCAATCGTACACAACATTTTATCCGCGATTTCTAGAGATTTGACTGGTGCGAACCCAGTTGAACCGAATCCGGTAGACCCATACGCTGAAATCTTCGGTGCATATGCAAGTAAAACGGAAGATGGTACTTTCGTACCTACAGACAAAGTCACCAAGAAAGAAATCATCAAAGATGCTTCAGACAACATCATTGGTTATGCCTATACATTGAGCAGCGTTAGAAATACGGGTTCTAATGTAGATCATCATGAAGATGAAAATTGGACATTAACATTATTGGTTGGTGTTGATACTACTAATAATATTGAAGGCATCTATACACTGGCTTCAGACCACACCAATTCATTCTACGGATTGCATAGTACATACTTTACAGCACTTGAAGGTGTGGCAGTATCCAACTACGAATCGGTAGATACCGTATCTGGTGCTTCATTCTCTAGAGGTCATATCTTAGAGCTCTTAGAAGCCTTACAGGGGGTGCTCGCATGAGTGACGCAGTCGTATTAAAGAAAAAAGATATATTCATGACCGGGGTCATCAAAGAAAACGCAACATTTAAAATGATGCTCGGTATGTGTCCAGCGCTCGCGGTAACCAATTCATTTGAATCCGCATTCGGTATGGGCTTGATGGTTATTTTGGTTTTAGGTGTAACCAACGCCATCATATCCGCTTTACGCAATGTCATTCCAACCGATGTACGTATCCCATCTTACATCGTCATCATCGCTACCGTCGTTACCATCTTATCGATGTTCGTTGATGCATTTGCTGGCGCATTGGCTGAATCCTTGGGTGTATTCATCCCATTGATCGCAGTTAACTGTATCGTCTTAGGTAGAGCAGAGTCCTTCGCATCCAAGAATGGTGTATTCAACTCATTCATCGATGGTCTTGGTTCCGCTACAGGGTTTACCTTATCCATTACACTCATCGGTATCATCCGTGAAGTGTTGGGTAAAGGGTCTTTAGCACTTGGTGTATTATTACCATTACCGTTTGAAACAACAATCCGTATTTTCCCAAGTAATTTCGGTCTAGGCGTACTGGTGTCACCACCAGGGGCATTCCTAGTCATCGGGTTATTGCTTGGCTTGTTCGCTGCCGTTGGCAACGCAAAACCTAAAAAGAAAGTGGTGGCTAAGAAATGACATTAGAAGTATTTTTCGTATCACTGATTAGCTCCATGCTCATCAACAACATCATCGTCATCAAGTTCTTAGGCATCTGTTCCTTCTTAGGTGTTTCTAAGAAAATGTCCAACGTTTGGGGCATGAGTGCGGCCGTCATGTTCGTCATGATGATTTCCACCGCCATCACATACCCACTATATTTCTACGTTCTTGACCCACTTGGGGTTGGCTATGTAGATACCATCGCCTTCATCTTAGTCATCGCAGCCGTGGTTCAATTGGTTGAAATGTTACTCAAGAAATATGTCGAAAGCTTATACCGTGGTTTAGGGGTTTACTTACCACTGATCACCACCAACTGTGCGGTCCTTGGGGTTGCACAAACCAACATCACTGAAGCTCAAGGCTTCGCAGATGCTTTGACCATTACCTTTGGTACCGTATTAGGTTACACCTTGGTGATTGTCGCATTCTCTGCGATTCGTATTAGACTCGATTCAGCGAATGTGCCTAAAGCATTCAAAGGTATGCCAATCGCATTGGTCGTTGCCGGCTTGATGTCACTCGCATTCTTAGGTTTACAAGGACTCATTTAATGGAACAAATCCTTGGTTTAACGCTTCTATTGGCATTCATTGGTATTTTTATCGTGATTTCGGTGTTGAATAAAAAAACACCTGTACCTGAAAGTTGTCAACATGCCTATATGGAAGCACAAAGTTGTGAAACGTGCGCCATCAGTGGTGGGTGCTCGTTTAAAGAAGCTATCGATATGATGAAGGAGATAAAGAAATGATACAAGCGACACTCGTTTTAGGTGGACTTGGATTGATCCTTGGCGTCGGATTGGCTTTCGCCGCTAAATACCTTGAAGTATTGGAAGATGAACGTATCGCAGCAGTTGAAAAGATGTTACCAAATTACAACTGTGGCGCGTGTGGAACCCCAGGGTGCCATGCGTTCGCAACCGAAATTGTTTCCGGTAAAGCCGGCAACATATCCCGTTGCAAACCAGGCAAAGCGGAAAAACACTTTAACCCGATTCTTCAGTACTTGAAAGACCATCCGAATCCAGATGGTACACCTGTAAGCATCAAACTTTAACCATCAAACACGGACCTCAGGGTTCGTGTTTTTGTTCACACAATTGATTACACTGTAAACACTTACTTTATAATTAACCCCAGATAAGTACCTAGAGTCTGAAAAAATGCTTTTTTCTTATAACAATACATGTTATAATAACGTGGAAAAAGGACGATTAAACATGAAAAAAACATTCTCAATATTGTGTCTTTTGTGCACAATTTTATTACAATCTCATATCGCTTTAAAAGCCACCGAACCCGCCATTTTATTACAACGCGAAATGGAATATATGAGCACCCAAATCCTTGTTACACTCTATGAAGGTGAAGAAGCAGATTTGGATGCTATTGAAGATATTTACCGCGTTTATGGGCATTTGGCAGACAATTTTAAAGCCCCGGATTTGACACACGATGACCCACTGTATCATGAGAACAATTTAGTCACCATCAACAATCAAAGAGGCATTTCACCCGTGGTGGTTGACCAAAGATTATACGATTTAATTAAGCTCAGTGTACAACACCACAATCAGTCCAACGGGTTCTTTAACCCAGCGATTGGTAACGCCGTTGATATCTGGAAAAGTGCGATATATAGCGAATATATGTTCGATGAACTACCAGAATCTGTATTTCAACAAGTTCAAACAGATTTAAATCTTATCTCCGATAGTGTCAACCCTTCAAGCATTGTATTCAATGATTCGGAGCGTTCTGTTTACATCACTAACAGCAACCTCAAATTAGACTTAGGCGCGATTGGTAAAGGGTATGCAACCCAAAAAACGAATGAGTATTTGGCGTCTAAAAACATTACCAAATACATGATCAATGCAGGACGCTCTAACATCATTGTGGGGGTTCATCCGGATGATTCATTAACCAACGATAGACCATTCAGGGTTGGATTAGAAGACCCGCTAAGGTTGTATCAAAACGGGATTTCAGGCATCCTAGAAGTGAGAAACAAGGCGGTCGTAACCTCTGGGAACTATGAGCAATTTGTCACCTATAAAGGTAAAGTCTACCACCACATCATTTCACCATTTGATTTTGAACCAAAACAGTATTATCATGTCGTAACCATCATTGGTGATGACTCGGCACTACTAGACTCCATGTCGACAGCACTCTTTTCAATGCCACTAGACCAAGCCACAGCTTTGGTTCAAAGTTTAGGCATTGAAGCCATCTTCTATATGTATGATGGTTCGATAGAGACTGTAAATCTTACCCACAACTTTAGACAAAGTGCAACCTTGGCGAACGAACCGAACGACCTAACCAACCTATACCTCATCTTAGGTGGTGTGGTCATTGTCGGTGGTGCACTCATCGTAGGGATCAGTTTATATGATAAGAAGAAAAAAGCTAAGGGGGATGTTCGTGAAGACAAAGACGAAGCATGATGCCTTGGTGGTTGGATTTTTACTCATATTGTTCGGAGCCGTTTTAGTCATTTCCTTAGCCACACGCAAAAGTGGTGAACAGGCGTATGTAAAATATAAAAATACAACGATGTTCGCCATCAATTTAGAAAATGGTGAATTCACCAAAGCCAACAATCAAACCGTATATACAGTCGATACATTGCCAGACATTTCAGGCGATGAATTGTTGATTGATCAAGTAGCTTTTACAGCGTTAGAATTGGGACAAGGTATTGTTAAGTATCAAAATAACTACTTCATTTTAGGTAATCTGGGGTTCATATGGATTGAGTATAAAGACAACAAAGTGCGTGTCAAAGAAGAGACCAGCCCGTATAATATATGTAGTCGTGTTGGTTTTTCGGATTTACAACCCATCATTTGTTTACCGAATTATGTCACCATTGAATTTAGAGATTTGGGATTGGATGTGATTATGTAATGACCGTGAAAAAACTCGCGATGATCGCCATTTTTACCGGCGTCGCATCCATCATTAATATTTTAGAATCGTATGTTCAATTGGTACCAGGGACCGCATTTAAGATTGGTTTTTCCAATATTGTCACTTTGATCATCTTATTTGTCTATGGCCCAAAAGAAGCCATCACAGTTGTCATACTCAGACTGATCGTTACCGCATTGTTCGCACCAGGTACGTTTAATGGTATTACATTCACACTATCGTTATCTGGCGCAATCTTCTCATTGGTCACATTGATTATTTTAAAGAAACTCGATTTCTTTGGCATTATGGCAGTTTCAGCCATATCTTCTGTGATGCACGTGGTTGGACAGATTGTTGCTGCCACATACGTCATTACCGAAGCTGCGTTATTCTACGCACCGATTATGCTCTTTCTTTCGGTACCCGCAGGGATACTGACAGGGATTCTCGCTAAACGCTTTTTAGATGGTACCAAAGAGCTTTTCATTGAGAAAAAATTTTAGCACATAAACAGGATATTTCTAAATAGAAGTCCTGTTTTTTGTTTATATAATTTATTAAGTCAAATTAAACGAAAGATATGTCTAAATTCGTTCTATATTTATATGATTTTGCATGTTATAATGATTTTACCGTCAAAACGAAAGCAGGTTTATTTTCAATGAAGTTATCCAGAATTTTAGCATTATTGTTCATCCTTGTATTGAGTGGATGTACACAGCCTCAAACCCAAAACATCACCGAAAGTATCGCCATTAATTTTTCCAATGGCGAAACCAAGGACGCAGTAAAAAGTGATTTCGAATTACCAACATCGATTCAAGATTTTGACATTCTATGGACAAGCGATAGTGCATTCGCAGTCATTGATCAATCTACAGTAAAAATCACTAGACAAACCGAAGATTTCAACGTGATATTAACCGCAACTGTCACTGTTAATGGCAAAACACTCCAAAGAACATTTGATTTTACCGTTTTAAAAACGAACGTGGATTTCAATCTTTTATTTAACGCCATTCAATTGCCGAGTGAAGTCACAACATCCATCTCTTTACCAATCAGTATCGATGGCCATAACATCGTTTGGAAGAGTTCAAACGAAGCCATTTTATCGAGTACTGGTGTGGTGAATCTACCGGATATTAACCGCATTATTTTCCTCACTGCTACTTTAACAGTGGATGGCATCACCCAAAGCAAAACTTATACCATAACCGTCATCGCGCCTTATGTATTTGATTATGAAGCATTTGAAACGCATTTAGATTTACCACAAACTACGGAAGTGGATTTAATATTAAAATCTAGTTATTTAGGCAACCCTGTGACATGGCAATCCTCAGCACCTAGCATCATTTCCAACACGGGTTTAGTCACCAGACAAGCTGATGATGTTGTGGTTACATTGACAGCCAGCGTCACCATCGATAGTCATGTATACGAAGTATCCATCGATGTTACCGTCATTCAATTAGAAGAGGTTACACCGGATTACGTAGCCATTTTAAATCAAATTGTCTTACCAAGCCAAACCGTAGCCAATTTAACCTTACCAACCGAAATTGACGGGGTTCAAATCGAATGGACCTCCAACAATAACGCAATCACCAGCGCTGGGGTGGTTACCAGAAAAAACACCGATGTCACTGTCACATTGACAGCCATCATCAGCGAAAATAACGCATTTACCAAAAACTTCAATGTGGTTGTGATCAAAGCAGAAGGTTACCCAGTTTCGACTGAAACACCGATTTCAGAAGCCAGATTGAAAGCCCAAGGTTCAGTGGTTACAGTTAGAGGCGTCATCACCAGTTTGATGACCAACGGAAACTTCACCATTCAAGACGCTACAGGGGCGATTCCTGTTTATATGAATAACAACACTGGTCTACTTGTGGGTACAGAATACACCATCGAAGGTACTTTAGGTAATTTCAATGGTCTCATTCAACTCAGCTCACCAAAGATCATTCAAACATTCTCCACCCACACCCTCGTGGATGGGATAGATTTAACAGGATATTCACTAGATTTTGACGATGTCATTTTATACGAAGCCAACGTCATCACTTATTTAGGGCTTGAAGTGACATCCAAAACAGCGCCAAATAACGCGATTGAACTGTATTTAAAAAACAGTGCAGGGGAAACAACGTTTGTTCGTTTGGATAAACGTGTCAATACCGCACCATACTTATTTGATACCATCCAAGTCGGTGAAATCATTGACTTGTATAACGTCACAGTAGGTCAATATGCCAGCAAGGCACAATTCTTATTTACAAGCAGAAGTTCGGTGGTTTCTAAACCAAAGAATCCTGAAATCATATCGATTTATGGTGCCATCAACCGTAACTTTACCATCGGAGACGCGACCCCTAACTTCTTAGAAGGCATCACCGCTAGAAATGGTTATGGGGATGACTTCACATCCTTATTGGGTGTAGATACGGACAGTGTCAATTTGACTGTACCTGGCGATTATGAAGTCATCGTCTATTTGAATAACTATTTAGACGTGGTAACAACTTATACCATATTTGTAAGAAATCCAATCGAAATTGGTGTATATGAAGGCTATTATCAAAGCTTAAATGGTTTAACAGGTTCTTCATTTACAACCGCTTTACGTCAGTTAATTACCAGCCGTGGATCAGCTACCGGTTCAACTTCACAAGTTCAATCTGTGGACAGAGTCGGCAGCAGTTATTACCTCATTTACGATGGTATGGGTGCTTATGGTAACCGCGAACACACCTGGCCACAATCCAAATTGGGATCAGTTAAAGACGACTTACACAATTTACGTGCAGCCAATTCTAACACCAATTCCAATCGTGGCAACTTGCCATTCGTTGAGGATGGTAAAACATACACCGGAAACCAACCTTATGGAAAATTCTCTGGAGGATGGTATCCTGGCGACGAACACATTGGGGATGTTGCGAGAATCATTTTATATATCTCAATCAGATATAACTTAAATATCGATGTTGTAGGCAATCTTCAAACGTTCTTACAATGGCATGAAATGGACCCGGTCAACGATTTTGAAAGAACTCGAAATGACCGTATATTTGGTATCCAAAATAACCGTAACCCATTCATTGACCACCCAGAACTTGTGGACATTTATTTCGGTCAAGGCAATCAACCAATTCGTGTATCCTTGGCATTGATTTCCACATCGATTCACATGTTAGCGGATGGTAGAAGATATCAATATTGATCATAATCATTCAAAAAAATATCCAACAAAAAAATGAAGATTATGTTTGTATATTGGATTTAACTATGTTATAATACCTACGCAAACTTACTATGGACGTATGTCTATGGCGGAAGGAGAATGGATATGAAAGCAAAAATTCATCCAAAATACCAAGTGGCTAAAGTCCACTGTGTAACTTGTGGTAACGAATTTGAAGTAGGCACAACAGCGAAAGAAATTCGCGTGGATACTTGTTCAAATTGCCACCCATTTTACACTGGCGTTGAAACATTCACACAAGCAGCAGGCCGTGTTGAAAGATTCAATAAGCGCTATGGTGTCGAAAAAAACGCAAAATAATACGAGAAATCAAACACGGGCAACCGTGTTTTTTCTTAACAAAAAAACAGCCGTTGGGCTGTTTTATTTTTTCATAATCTCAATACCAGCTTCATAGCCGATATCTTCATATATCAGTGCTTTCTTTTTGAAGAATTTGATTTTAACTTCCCCAGATAAACCTTCTTTAATGGTGTGGTCCATCGCACCATTGATTGGGGAGGCTAGATCGATTTGATCCTTTTGGGTGGCTGTGATTTCAAGGGTGTATTGACCCTTCTTTAGCACATAAACCGCTTGTTTTGAGGATATTTCTTCTTTGAGGACTTTTGAGAAATTGTAGGTTGCGAAACGGTATTCTTTACCCTCATAATAAAGGTTACAAATCAAGCCTTTGAAGTAAAACCCTAAAAACGGGATATCGGCATAAGAAAACATCAATGACGTGTCCTTTTGTTTAAAATGGTTGGTCTGAACCCAAACGTAAGCCCTTGGGAAACTCTTACCCCAGTCTTTTTCAATATAACCTTTTCCACCATCAAACGATACTGGTTTTCCATCAATAATCAAAGAGCCTTTCAATGGTGAAGTCATGGACACTACACCATGGTAACACTCCATAAAATTTAAATAACCAAAAGGACCCATGATGTTGGGCATCCAAACACCGCGGTTTAAAGGTGTGATGCTTAAAATATCGACGTGACCTTGAACAGTTAAGCGTTCGCTTTTAAAATCCACATCGACTTCACGCGCTGTGAACGATTGAGGACCCACACTGACTTTAAACGGGTCATTTTCAAATAGAAAGTCTTGTTTTTCATACTTAAAATAGTCCGTTTTCAAGGACATTTTTGGTTGTTTTTGAGAGATGAACACTTGAACAAAACTGTGTGTTTTCTCGTTAGCCAAACTGATGCCTGGGATGAACGCGACTTTATACTGTTCATCGGCTGAAACCATCTTGTAGTACCAGCCTTCAAAATAGCGATTTTTCTTTTTATAACCTTGGAATAGAATTGGATTTAATATATGTTTTAGTCCCATCATGGTCTCCGTTTCAAATACGATATATACTGTATGATTATTATAACATGCTAATCCGTTAAATACTTATTTCATGCTAGGTATCAAGCGCTAAAAATGTTACAATAAAGTAGAGGTGGTATTCATGAAAAAAGTGATTATCATAGGTGCTGGGGTCGCAGGACTGGCTTCAGCCATCCGATTAAAAACCCTCGGATTTGATGTCGAAGTATACGAAAAAAATGAAAAAGTCGGCGGCCGCATGTTCTCAATTGAAGAACGTGGTTTTAAGTTTGATGTCGGACCAACCATCGTCATGATGCCAGACTTTTATAAAGAAGTTTTTACTTTTTCAGGCGTTAACCCCGATGATTACATCAAAATGATTCAAGTAGACCCACTCAATGTCATCCATTTCAGTGATGGCACATCGGTGAAGGTCTCGTCGAATCTACCGTCTTTAATGGCTGAACTTGAAAAGTTTGGCATGAAAGAAACCGATGGTTACTTGGCATATTTGGCGGATGTTTATGAAAGATACTCAATCGTTAAAGAGACATTTTTAGAAAAAAGCTATCGAAAGCCAACCGAATTTTTCAACCCTAAAACACTCCATAAGATACTTAAATTAAAAACACTGAATAGTGCTTATACCTCTATATCGAAGTTTGTTAAGGATGAAAAATTACGTCAAATACTGTCTTTCCAAACCCTATATATTGGGGTTTCACCATTTTCCGGACCATCGATTTATACGATCATCCCAATGATTGAATTGGTCTATGGGGTTTGGTATATCCAAGGTGGCATGTATCAAATGGCTAAAGCCATGGAAAAGAGATTCATCGAAATGGGCGGGAAGATTCGTTTAAACGCACCTGTTGAAGAAATCTTAACCTTATCAGAAAAAGTAACCGGCGTACTGGTCAATGGTAAGCCAATTTATTCGGATATTGTCTTATGTAACGCAGATTTCCCTTGGGCGATGAACAACCTCATTAAGGATGAGAACTTAAAAGGTAAATATACCGCTAAGAAGATAGAAAAAATGAAATACGCCGCATCCTCGTTTGTCATATACTTGGGTTTAAAGAAGAAATACCCAACTTCAGTCCACGCCATAAGGTTTGCGAAAGATTTCAAAAAGAACATTGAAGAGTTGGATCAAGATATCTTACCAGAAGACCCTTCGTTCTATATGTATAGCCCATCACAAATCGACCCAACGGTCGCCCCAGAAAATAAAGAATTGCTCTATATATTGGTTCCAGTACCCAACATGAAGAGTGGCCAATTCGAATGGGATTTTGGTATGACAGAAGCCTATAAAGATAAAATCATCGATATGATTGAACAAATCCCAGGCTTTGAAGACATAAAGAAGAACATAGAAGTATTAAAGATATACTCACCAAAAACCTATGGCTATAAATTTAACCTAGAACATGGTGCAACCTTCGGTTTAAAACCCACTTTATTCCAAAGTGTGTATTTTAGACCACAAACCAAATTTAAGACGATTGAAAATCTATACTTTGCAGGATCGTCTAATCACCCCGGTGCTGGGGTGCCTATCGTGCTAGCCGGTGCTAAATTGGCTGTAAATGACATATTAAAGGACCATACAATTCATGAATAATATCATTGAGTTCATTACAACTCATCTGTATCTCGTTTGGATTTATTTAAGCTTTACCGCATTACTGGTTTTGATTCAACTGACACGTCCTTATCGTGACGACCGTCGTTGTAAGAAAATCATTCAAAAAAACTCGTTAACCTTTTATAAAGCTTTCTCCAAAGTTGGAGATAAACATAAACGTAAAGCAATTTTCGCTGTATACGCATTTTGTCGCTATGCTGATGACTTGGTAGATGAATACCAAGATGAAGCGAAGCTCAATAAACTAGAAAAAGAATTAACCAATTATGTCAATAAAAAAAGAACGCCTAATTTCATGTGGCGTGCTTTGAAGAGACACACGAAAGATGTCTATCAAGAACACCATTTTAAGGCGTTTTATGACATGATTGAAGGTCAACGTATGGATTTACACTTCGCAGGTTATGAAACCTTAGATGATCTATTAAAATATTGTTATCATGTCGCTGGTACAGTTGGATTGATGTTGAATCCGATATTGGCAGGCACAGATGAACCCAAATTATACCCATTCGCCATCCATTTAGGACACGCGATGCAAATCACAAACATTTTGAGGGATATCGGTGAAGACTACCAACAAGGTAGAATCTACATCCCAAGAGCAATCATGCGTGAAGCAAACTACTCACTGAAGGACTTAGAAAATGGTAAAATCAATAACGGATTGGTCCTTTTGATTGAGAAACTCGCCAAGGTCGCAGAAAATTATTTTGATGAAGCATTGAAAGACATTGCACTTTATCCAAAAGATACAGCGAAGCCACTCGGATTATCGATTGTATTCTACCGTGCTATTTTGGATGCGATTCGTGACAATGGTTACGATGTCTTTAGAAAAAGAGCGGTTGTGACAGATGCGAAAAAAGAACAAATCATGAAGGCCTTCATCAAAAGTATGCCACAAGGCTAAGGAGATTATATGAACATTTGGGGTTTAGTATTATCTTACATTTTAGTATTTTTAATTATTGGTATTTCTACTGCACTTCAAAAATTTAAAGTTTTAGGTGACGAGGGGGCACGCAAATTCATTCACATTGGTGTATCGAACTGGTGGATCCTTGCTTGGATATTTTTCCAAGGCGAAAATGCGCTATGGTTTGCTATTGTGCCACCGATCACATTCATTTTGTTAAACTATTACTCGTATAAAACCAACCTCATCAAGTCGATGGAACGCAGTGGTAATGGGAATCTGGGTACCGTGTACTTCCCGATATCGTTACTCATCTTAGTGATATTCACATTTGGTATCATTAACAGACCAGAAATTGGGGCTGTAGGTATTTTGGTTTTAGGTTATGGGGATGGACTAGCAGCTGTTGTTGGTAAGGCTTACGGTAAACGTAAACTGGTCAATAATAAGTCTTTAGAAGGTTCATTGACAATGCTGCTCGCAAGCTTCGTTGTTGTATTGGTTGTATTGTGGATTGCAGGGGTATCCTTGGTAACTACATTGATCGCCGCTGTTGTCGTATCTATTTTATCTACCATCATCGAACTCTATACACCTAAAGGACTAGATAATCTCTCCGTTCCGCTATTTTCTAGCTTATTAGTATACATTTTATTGCTGCTAATCTAACCGTTGGAGGTACCTATGGCATTACAATTTTTAATCGGGTTTGGACTCAGCTTTTCGGTTGCGTTCCTCGCCTATAAAAAACATTCACTCAATCCATCTGGACTCATTACAGCCACAATCTTAGGTACCATCATTTATGGGTTTGGTACATATGTGGTGTGGAGCGCGCTCATCTTATTCTTCATTTCATCTTCGTTATTGACAAAGCTACATGAAAAAAAAGTGAAGGATGCGTCCTCTGGTAGAAACTACATTCAAGTACTTTCAAATGGATTTGTTGCCGCGATGTTTTCAATATTCTTTTATTTCACATCGAACGAGTTATTCATGATTGCGGCAATTATATCTATTGCCTCATGTAATTCAGACACTTGGGCAAGTGAAATTGGTGTTTTGTCCAAAGGTAAAACATACTCGATACTAACCTTTAAAGAAGTTCAAAAAGGGGTCTCTGGTGGTGTTTCTAAACTAGGCACACTCGCTTCATTTCTTGGAGCATTGTTCATCGGCGTGAGTTTCATCTTCTTGTATTGGTCTTCACCATTGTTTAATAATAGTAAGATTTGGATGTACTTCAGTGTCATCACTTTGGGTGGTTTCATTGGATGTTTAATCGATTCATACATGGGTATTTTGGTTCAAGCTAAGTATAAAGGCGAGAAAACAGGTAAGTATACTGAAAAAGCATTCCTTGAAAATGAGAAAGTGATCTTGAAGAGTGGCCTCGCTTGGATAACGAACGATGCTGTCAATTTCATCAGTGGGTTCATTTCCACAGCAGTGTCGATGTTAATATTCGTATTCTAAAAAATAAAAACAGCCACATAACACGACCTTTTGAGTCGTGTTTTTAAATATTTAGAATGTAAGTTGCTTTCATTTTTTTAGGGGTTGAATGAAGGGTTTGAAATCCGTATACTAGTTGTAGGGAGTGATACTATGCATCAACCGATATTTGGTGGTTGGATTGAAGTGGTCTGTGGACCAATGTTTGCCGGAAAAACAGAAGAAATCATTAGACGTATTCGTCGTTTAGAGTACGCAAAGAAGACTGTATTGGTTTTTAAGCCTTCGATTGACAATCGTTACTCAGAATCTGAAATAGTATCACACAATAAAACCAAAGCGAAATCCATCAACATCAACAGAGCCAAGGAAATCCTAGATTATGTCAAAGATGGTGTGGATGCGGTTGTGATTGATGAAGCACAGTTCTTAGACAACGACGTGATTTGGGTTTCAGAAGTATTGGCTGATCGCGGCATCCGTGTCATCATCGGCGGATTAGATCGTGACTTTAGAGGTGAACCTTTTGGACCGATGCCACAACTGTTAGCGATTGCTGAATTTGTCCAAAAATTGACCGCTGTATGTGTGGTCTCTGGACAACCAGCGACTCGAACACAACGCTTAATCAATGGTAAACCCGCTTCATTTGATGATCCTATTGTGTTGGTCGGTGCTGCCGAAGCGTACGAACCACGTAGTCGTGACTGTCATGAAGTCAAAAATAAACCTAACAAGATATGATTAGAGACGACGCCTATTTTATGGGTTTAGCCCTCAAAGAAGCCAAAAAAGCCGCGTTAAAAGATGAAGTACCTGTAGGTGCCATCATCGTTTTAGGTGACAAAGTTATTGCTAAGGCTTATAATAAAAGGGTCTTAAAAGAACAAACGCACGCCCACGCCGAAATGCTTGCTATCGAAAAAGCAAATCGGAAAATTGGATCATGGCGTTTGGAAGATTGTAAGTTGTATGTCACACTCGAACCATGCCCTATGTGTGCTGGTGCCATCATCCAATCCAGAATCAAAACATTGGTCTATGGTGCTAAAGATCCTAAAGGCGGTGTGGCCGGTTCAGTCATCAATTTATTTGATGTTAAATTCAATCACAAAGTTGAAGTGATTGGTGGTATACTAGAAGATGCTTGTTCAAATGAACTCAAGCAATTTTTCAAAGGTTTAAGAAATAAATCATAATGTCATCATATGTATCCCTATGAGGCACCGTCATCCAATCTTATCGTGTGAACCTGGTCAGGTCTTGATCGAAGCAGCCATAAGCATGGGTAGGATGTGGGTGGCGGTGCCTGATAGGGATACTTTTATTTATAAAACGGATTTGCAAAGAAAGTTGTTTTGAAACAAATGACACCAATTTAACAACACAATCAAGAAGTCCCCTTCCTCTTCAGGTAGCGGGATGAATTGATTCGTATATTGCTTTCTATTTATGTATACAAATGCCCATAAATAATGTTATAATATAGTTGAATAATTACTATACATAAATACATTGAAAATGGGGTGAACCACGATGAATAAAGCTTTTAAGTTTCGAATCTATCCAAATGAATCTCAAAAGACTTTGATTCATATGACTCTAGGCCATAATCGCTTTCTTTGGAATAAGATGTTAGAAGATAAACAGAAATATTTCGAACTCACTAAAAACATCCTACATCCCACACCTGCACAATATAAAGATGCTTATCCATTTCTAAAAGAAGTCGACTCATTATCTCTAGCCAATACGCAACTCAATCAAGAAAAAGCTTTTAAACAATTCTTCAATCATAAACAAGACTTCCCTAAGTTTCATTCTAAGAAACAAGACTATGGATATACAACCAATCTAGTGAATAATAACATCGTTCTTTTGAAAGGCTATATCAAATTACCAAAGCTTGGTGAAGTAAAGATCAAACAACATAGAGCCATACCCAGTGAGA
>JAEZHT010000077.1 GCA_023436805.1 Bacillota bacterium | reverse complement strand
CTCCAAGGTTTATCTGGTTTAGTCGTCAACGCAGAAACCTATGTCCATGAACTTGGACACTTGATGGGTATGCCGGACTTGTATCCGTATTCAGATACCTTACAGTTTGGTCCAGTAGGTGGCTTTGACATGATGGATTACAACTCCGGTGACCATGGTCCATTCAATAAATTGGTCTATGGTTGGTTACAACCTTTGGTCGCGACTAGTGGTTCTTATCAAGTCACTTTAGACGCGTATTCAACCGATAACGATGGGCTAAACAATACATTATTGATTCCTTACCGTGCATCGGATTTAAACGATGGTAATGCCTTCGATGAGTACTTACTCGTGATGTTCTATACACCAAAGGGTTTATATACAGGACACCTAGGTACACCTTATGTATTGAATAATGCTGGGGTGGTCATCTACCATATCGATGCGAGAATGAATGCCAACAATGAGTACTGGGGAGAATACTTCTTAAGAAACAACAATGGAACATCCAATTTCATCGTTCAAATCCTTGAAGCTGACTTCAATAACTCCATACCAACCACATCGAATAGTGGGATTTCACAATCCGATATCCTAACCTCAGGTTCCATCAATTTGAGCAGTTATCGTTGGAGTCAAGGTGGTGCAATCAATGTCACCATTGAAATCGCTCAAGCCTTCACCAATAACAGTACACAAGCCGTTTTAAACGTCACAGTATCCTAATTCAATTAAAAGTCAGTATTCGCCTTTGTTAAGGTAAATACTGACTTTTTCTACATTGGAAAGTATGACTAAATGAGGTGTTTTAATAAGTATAAAAAAAACTTTTCATTTTTCACACAAAAGTGTGGCATTTTTAAATGAAAAGGCGTAGAATAGGTATGGGTTTAAATCGTTAGATAAATCCGTTTTGTGAAGGAGAAGACTCATGCAAGTTCATGGCAAAGATACACGTGGTACACACCTCAAGAAAAATGCGATCAGAAATGCTAAAAAAGCCGGTAAAAAAGTAGTTAAAAATACCATTCTGAAATAAGAAAAAACAGGGTCACTTAAGGTGTGCCCTGTTTTTTTATGTTGCGTATTTGTGTGCAATCGAACTGGCTGCTGCAGAAGCGATAGCGCCGACAATATCGTCTAAGAACGTATTGCAACGACCGTCTTCTTTACCTGCATCATCGATGGTACCTATGATACCAGGTTTGAGCTTGTCCACATAACCGAAGTTGGTTAAACCAATCGAACCATAAACGTTCACGATCGAGAGTGCCAAAATCTCATCGATGCCAAATAGTCCATAGTCACCAAGCATCATCGAGAGTAATGGTTCACTGATGATCTTTTGTTCAGCAAGCATATCGAGCTCGATACCAACCAATACAGCATGTTGAACTTCACGTTTTAAAATGACACGGTCAACATGTTCAAGACATAGTTCTATGGTGAGGTTTTGAACGTATGGTTTTTGTAAATCAAACGTGAGTTTCGCGATATCGATCAATTCAACCCCACGGTCTTTTAAACGTTGTTTGATGATGTCATATTTCTTCGTATCGTTCAAACGATTGTACTCTTTTTTACTTAAAGTTGTTTCACTCATGGGTAGGCCTCCTTTCCTTTTTTATTGAGGGAAGTTTATTATAACATGTCTATTTTGAATGTCAATGCTTTTGACGATATTTTGGTTATAATCTTTTCTAAAATGTTGTATTTTAGTGGTCTATTCGAAGAATTTAGATAAACGATTTCATTCAAATAATGTTATGATGGATATATAAAAGATTGAGGTATGTATGTCGAATTTAGAATTCATCCAAAAACGCATCGAAGCGGATTATCCAAACCATGTTCATGATATTATTAATGGGTTAAAAACCTCAAAAAAGGTGACATTCCGCATCAACACTTTAAAGACAACGGTTGAAGCCGTTTTAAGTGTTTTAGCATCCCATCAACTCAAAGTATCCGAAGTACCTTGGAGCAATACCGCCTTCATTTTAGTCAATGGTACAGAAAAAGACTTGTGGTCATTACCCATTTATACTGAAGGGCACATTTATATTCAGAACCTGTCGTCAATGTTACCACCGATTGTTTTAAACCCACGCAAAGGGGATATTTTAGACATGGCTGCTGCCCCAGGGGGTAAAACCACACAAATGGCAACCATGACCAACCAAATGGCCAACATCACTGCTTGTGAACAAAACCCCATCCGAGCTCAAAAACTCAAATATAACTTAGATAAACAAGGTGCAACCAAAGTGACTGTGATCACCAAAGATGCACGACAACTCGATGATTTTTTCAGGTTTGATCATATCTTACTAGACGCGCCATGTAGTGGGTCTGGTACACTCGATTTAAACGATGAAAAATCTTTAAATAACGTCACAGACCACCTGATTTTGAAATCCACTCAAACCCAAAAAGCGTTGATACTTAAAGCGATTGAACTCTTAAAACCGAAACAAACCATGGTTTATTCCACCTGTTCACTTTTAAAACAAGAAAATGAAGACATCATTAAAATCGCATTGAAAACCAACAAAATGGAGATTATACCGATTGAATTAAATATCGAAGGCATTTTACCATCGACACTCCCTGGGGTCATCACCGTGATGCCTAGCGAAACATATGAAGGCTTTTTCATTGCCTTATTGAGGAAAAAATAACATGGCGATCATCACTTTTACAGTACACCCATCGTTTCATCAAAAAACATTGAAAGAATTCTTTGATTTTTATCATGTGGGTAAAAAGAATCAATACAAACTCACCCTCCAAGGGGTATTCATCGATGGACAAAAAGCCATCAAAGAGCACCATTTGGCGATGGGTCAAACACTCACTATCCATGTCGAAGATGAGATTTTACCAATGGCTTTAAAAGCACCGATTGATGTCATCTATGAAGACGATGACTTGTTGATTGTCAACAAACCCATCGATCTGTTGGTCCATACCGATGGGATTGCCAAAGATGATTTGAATCAACGGGTCGCTTATTATATGGCTAGAAAAGGCTACAGACAAGCCGTATTGCCTGCCCACCGTTTGGATAAAGATACCTCAGGTATGGTTATATATGCGAAACATATCCTCGCTTTGAGCTATTTATCGCACTTATTTGAAAGTCATCAAATGGAAAAAACGTATGTGGCTTTAACGACGCCCAATTTAAGACAAAAGAAGGGTCGTATCGATAAAGCGATTGGTTCAAGCAGACATGAAGACAAACAAATCATCCATGACCAAGGCCAATCGGCATTAAGTTTATATGAAGTAATCGATAATAACCCATCGTATGCAAGACTTCACGTATCCATTTTAGGGGGGAGAAAA
>JAEZHT010000041.1 GCA_023436805.1 Bacillota bacterium | reverse complement strand
TACCAAGAGGGATGCGACAGGATCACGGAATAAATCTGGGAATAGGAATCCACCAACCCAATTGATCATGAAGATCGTCGCTAAGAATGAAACTGTAATTCTCCAATCGATGATTTTAAGTACGATTAAAGCAATCCCTAAAACCAATATACCAATGCGGAAGGTTTCACCCAAGGTGCCTGGTACATTACCCACCAACAACTCCCATAAATTATAGGCTAAAGCATTGTTGTTGAGTTGAATCAACGGGGTAGTTGATGCAACAACATCGGTTTGTGGGTTCAACCATTGCGTATTTAAGTACCGAGGAAATGAAATCGATACGAATATATAACCAACCAACGCTGGGTTGAATACATTTTTACCCAAACCACCGAACAATGATTTCGCAAAGAATGTTCCAAACACACTACCAATTAAAACAATCCATAGGGGAACCGTCGGAGGCATAATCAATGTAAAAATCAGAGGTGTGATGAGCAAACTGTAATCCAAAGGTTTTTTTCTAATCTTCGCGAAGGCAAATTCGACCGATACAGAACCGATGATTGCTACCAATGCGATTAAAAAGGCATAAAGCCCAAAGATGATACTGGATGATACCAGTAAAATGAACAAGAAACCTGTGTAAATGAGGAGGTTTCGCTTGCTTAAAACATCTAAATGACTAGATGCTTTCGCTGTTTCCATATAATATTCACCGCTTTCTAGGGTTGAAATATTGAATTTCAAACCTTTATGTTTAACGTTATTGTATCATAGGGGTTTAAAAAATGACAAATCGTTTGCACTGACATGCGCGAAGAAACTCTTAAAAAGAAAAAAATAAACCGATTTGGTTTATTTTTCAGTGGCTTCGATGTTGTATGCAAGAGTGGTCAATGTTTCGCCATCATATTCAAATATACACATACTGGCATTATTTAACCATGTTTGAAAGTTATAAGTTCGTGGGTCAGATATGATCAATAAGGATTTCGTCACATGAGAATGACAGGACAGGAGAATGTCTTCGGTTGGGTATTTCAAGAATATGGATTTTAAAGCACCTTCGATGCGTTGTAATAAGGCTTCATCGTGCTCATATCCAGCCTTTTTAAATCCTTTTGCATAAATGATCGGCATGGTTTCATCGACCGAGGTACCTTCAAATACCCCAAAGTCTCTTTCGATGAATTCGGGTTCGATGTCCATCGGTAATTGGATTTCCATCTCTTTTTGAATGATTTTCGCTGAATCTATGGTTCTTGATAAAGGTGAAGAGACGATTCGGTCGAAACGATACTTATGGCGTTTTAAATACTGTCCCATCGATACCGCTTGAGCGATGCCTGTCTCATTGAGAGGGTGGTCTGACCAGCCTTGTACGACACGGTTTAAATTGTGATTGGTTTGTCCGTGACGGATGGCAAAAATTTTCATAAACTCACTCCCTTGCTTATTATAACACAAAGCATTTATGTATAAAAACGTTTCTATGTTATAATATTTTCACGAGGTGTTAATACGATGAGAATGTTAGATTTAATCACAAAAAAACGCGATGGTTTTGAACTAACCAAAGCTGAAATTGAGTTTATTGTCCATGGCTATACCCAAGGCAATATCCCAGATTATCAAATGTCATCTTTCTTGATGGCAACCTACTTTAATGGCATGACAGACCAAGAATCTACCGATTTAGCGATCGCGATGATGCATAGTGGCGATACCTTCAATTTGGAAGACATCGCAGGCATCAAAGTCGATAAGCATTCAACCGGTGGTGTTGGTGACAAAGTGACCTTGGTATTGGGACCACTGGTCGCAGCTTGTGGCGCGAAATTCGCGAAGATGAGCGGACGTGGCTTAGGTCATACAGGTGGTACTTTAGATAAACTAGAATCCATCCCTGGCTACAACATCGTTTTGGATGAAGATGCGTTCAAAGCACAAGTCAATCGTATCGGTATTTCCGTGATTGGGCAATCCAAAAACATCACGCCTGCAGATAAAAAGATGTATGCGTTACGTGACGTGACTGGTACCGTACCAAGCATCCCTTTAATCGCGTCATCCATCATGTCAAAAAAATTAGCGTCTGGTGCAGATGCCATCTGTTTGGACGTTAAAGTCGGCAATGGTGCATTCATGACTGACCTAGAAGAAGCGAAAAAACTCGCTATTTTGATGGTACAAATCGGTAAATTGGCTGGTAAGAGTGTTAAAGCGATTTTAACCAACATGGATGAACCCCTTGGATTCGCCGTTGGTAATACATTAGAAGTCATCGAAGCGATTGAAACCCTTCAAGGCAAAGGCCCGAAAGATTTGGAATCGGTCGTTCTTGAAATTGGTTCTTATTTATTAGAAGATGCTGGCATCGCGAAAAAAGAAGATGCGATGGCGTTATTGAAATCCAAACTCGAGAATGGTGAAGCCCTTCAAAAATTGGTCGAATTGGTTAAAGCCCAAGGCGGCGATGCATCCTATATTTTAAACCCTGAAAAGTTCGTAAAAGCAACCCAAGTATTGCCACTTAAGGCTCAACAAACTGGGTATATCGATTCGATGGTGACCATCGATATCGGACTAGCCGCTGCGTATTTAGGTGCTGGCAGAGAAACTGTGGATGGTGTGATTGACCCGGCTGTGGGTATCATTTTCAAAAAGAAAATCGGAGATTATGTTCAAAAAGGCGATGTCATCTTAGAAGTCCATGCGAATCAAAAAGGCGTTGAAGATGCCATGAAAACCTTAGAAAAATCCATCAAAATTGGGCAACAAAAGCACGAAGTTGTCCTGATTGAAGGCGTTATACTATGAGTTATGCCCTCATCACAGGTGGTGCAATTGGCTTAGGTCGAGCATTTTCGGATATATTGGCCGATCGTGGGTATGATTTGATCATTACCTCACGCAGCTTAGAACATTTAGCTACAGCACAAAAAGAAATCCAATCTAAATATAGAGTTAAAGTCCAAATATTCGTCGGTGACCTCGCGAAACCTGAGTTTCGTGACAAATTGATTGAATTCGTTTCGCCTTATGATATCGATATATTAATCAACAATGCGGGTTTTGGCCACAATGATTTGTTCATCGACGCTCCATTAGATAAAGAATTTCAAATGATCGATGTTAACATCAAAGCGTTACAGCATTTAATGAAACATTTCTATGGTTATTTTAAAGAAAAACAAGGTGGTAGAATCATCAATGTAAGTTCCTTGGCAGGTTTCGTACCAGGGGCTTACGCATCAACGTATTACGCCACCAAAGCCTATGTGACCAGTTTAACCAGAGCAGCAGCATATGAAGCCAAAATCACTCAAAGCGGGGTCCAAATCCAAGCATTGTGCCCTGGACCATTGAAAACACAATTCTTTGAAACCGCTGGAACGGACATTAAATTTTATAAAAAAGATCCAAAAATGGCCGCAAGACAAGCCTTGGATGCGAAACGTGTCATCATCGTACCAGGCTTTAAAGAAAAGATGGCACATAGCTTACTCAAAATCATGCCAACCAGTCTATCGGTACGCTTTGCTGGATTTGGTCAAAAACGTAAAAAACGACAATAAGCCTTCGGGTTTATTGTTTTTTTGCCTAAAAATTGCAAAAAAAGGCCAAAAAAGATACAATATATATGAGGTATATGTATGAGTATAGAAGAAAAAAAAGTACTACCACCGAAAGAAGCTGAAAAGTTGAGAGAAAAACAACTCGGTCAACAAATCAGTAAATTCAAAGAGGCAGACAAAGAAGTCCTAAAAATTGAATACGAAGAGTATGATGAAGATGAAGATTACGCGGTGATTGACTTGGAAATCAATCAAGAAAGTGACATCTATCAAAAGTTTACGATGCTCAGTCGTCGTCGTATCAGCCAAGAAATCATGAATCACTTGGAGGAAAACGCGAAATATGTGCCTTTATATAAACCATTATTGATCAATGTCACACGACCACATCAAACCATCGATGCTGATTTACTTAAGACCATCGAACTCATGGTTGAGCGTAGTTTAACTAAACGTATCATCGATTTGACAGTAAACATCAAACAAATTAAAATACTATCCACTTTGATGGTTCTTTTTGGCTTAACCGCGATGATGATTTCGATATTGTTATCGGAGCGTTATTTGAACTTATTCATCATCAATGAAGTATTTTATATCGCCAGCTGGGTATTTGTTTGGAAAGCGGTAGAAGGTTTTTTATTCGACTTACGTAAAACAACCGAACAAAAATATAAACTACTTCAAATTTACTCAGCGGATTATTGTTCAAAGATATAAACCTTTTCGCTTGTGTTTCAGATGAAATATGATAAACTAAATGTGTACTACGGGGAGCCGTGAGGCTGAGAGGAAGTTTTTCGACCCGAATACCTGATCTGGATCATGCCAGCGGAGGAATAGTCACATTCAATAGACATTCTTTTGGCATTCCAAAGGAATTTTTTATTTTTTAAGGAGAAATGTCTATGAACAAAGATTTAATCAAATTAACAGAATCGGCAATTTTAGTGGCTTTAGCAGTGGTTTTCGAATTGATTTCTAAAATGATACCCATATTCCAAATGCCTTATGGTGGGTCTGCATCACTCGCGATGTTTCCCATCTTCATTTTGAGTTATCGTCATGGTTTAAAATGGGGTCTCATCTCTGGTTTAGTATTTGGGATTGTAAACTTTTTTATCGATGGCTACGCGTTTTTCTGGGGTTCATTTGTATTCGATTACACCTTGGCGTTCTCATCCATTGGATTGGCTGGCTTATTCAGTAAAAAAGCACTGAAATTGGAAGTCAGTGCTGTGGTCTATGGTATTATATTGGGTTCATTCGTTAGATTCATCATCCATACATTATCTGGAATATTCTTTTTTGCAGAATACGCTGGAGACCAAAATGTGATTATCTATTCTGTCACATACAATGGTGGTTACATGCTCGCGTCGATGGTGCTCTGTCTGTTGGTCTCAGTCCTTACGTACAAACGTTTGCTTTTAAAAGACCTGGTATAACATAACTATCAATCACTTTTAAGTAATCTAACCGCGGATTATAACCGAATTTAATCGGATAAGCCTCGGTCTTAAAGGTGTCATAAGCAATAGATTTACGACCATCCTTTAATGATGCCATATAGTGATCATAAAGCACATCAAACGGTAAATAGTAGTACTCGTTATATATCGCGAAATACACAATCATAAAACCAATCCCGCCCGCATCCACGATGCGTTTGAGGTGCAAGATTTGATGTTCTGGGATATTTCTTAATGGAATCGATGTTTTCGATTGTGTCTCCTTCGCATCAAAATCAATATAATAGCCTTTATATACCCCATTGAAGTCTGTCGTCGATGGGGTTTTATAATACGCTTCTGTGATTTTCGCTTTATTTCTTGCAGGGTAGCTGACGGTCACCACTTGGACGGGTGTCGGTTTTTTATAAATGACAGCGATTTGTTTATCTAGGTAATATTGATTGGTCGCTTCAATATCACCTTCGAGGGTCATCCCTAAATTAGAGCGATTGACGATTTTAGTTGTGGTTTTTTTAGGATTTGGGTATTTGATTGCCATAATAGTTCACCTATTTGTATATTACCATAAAGTATGTTCGTTTTTACTTTCAAATCCATCCGAAGGCAATAAGTTTCTAAAGGTGTAATAAACTTGCTGAAAATTTCTTCTCCATGTTATAATTAAATAAACTTTGACGTTTCTAGTATTGAAAGGAAGTATGCTATGAGCTTAATTAAAATATTCGCCCTGGGCGGTCTCGGTGAAAACGGGAAAAATATGTATTGTGTAGAGGTGGATTCTCAACTATTCATCTTGGATGCTGGGATCAAATACCCAACATCCGAATTGTTTGGTGTCGATGAAATCGTCCCAGACTATAAAGTATTGGTCGAGTTTCTACCTAAAATCAAAGGTTTTTTCATGACCCATGCCCATGAAGACCACATCGGTGCACTGTCACACATCTTAAAAGACATCAATGTACCAGTCTATGCG
>JAEZHT010000057.1 GCA_023436805.1 Bacillota bacterium | reverse complement strand
CCTTTATGAAACGTAAAAAAGGGGTTTTTCATATCGAATCCTATTTGTTGTTGGGTCGATATCGTTTGTTCTCATCTGAACTTCAAAAAGATATGGCTGAAATTCTTAAACAACACAAATACAATGTTTTGCTGGAAGGGCTCATCGAAGAATCCGGGTTAGATAAACCAGAAAAAGCGCTCAATTATGAGATTTCCAGTGGTTCTATACAAGAAGAAAAACTCTCTTACATCAATGACTTAAACTATGCCCAAGAAAAGGTCATTGACCTACTCAATAAAGAAAAGAAACTCGTCGTTTGGGGTCCGCCTGGGACAGGTAAATCTCAAACCATCACGAGTTTGATTGCTTCAAGTATTTTAAAAGGTGAAAACGTCTTGGTTGTCTCTGAAAAGAAAGTCGCCTTAGATGTCATATACAAACGGTTAAAGACCGCTTCAAAATACGTCATGTTCATCGATGATATGGAGAATAAACCGTATTTCTATCAGAAATTATCCCATATTTTAGACATTACACCACCCAAAAGAACGGTTGATAACGACATCTATCGATTAGAAACCGAGATCAAACAATTGTTATATACGATGGACCAAGCGTTAGACTTGATGTATCACCATTCGGTTCAAGACATCCCGATATATCAGCTGTTTGAACGCTACATTAAAGATAAAGACATCCACCCATTACTTACCCCAAAACAAGTGACCCAAGCCTTTACGAAAGCCTTTGGTTCACTCGATTTTAAACGCATTCAATCCCTTGAACAAGCCTTCCAAAAGGACAGTCATTTAAAAGCTTTCTTGGGGTATGAATCCATCTTACAAAAATATCCGATGGTCAATGCCTTCGAAAAAGCCATTTCACGAAGCAGCATCCAAGAATATCTTGGGTTTCATGACGCATTTTTATCGGTGTATCAAAAATATCAAACCGCTGGGTATTTTAAGAAACGTGCACTGCTCAAGTCCTTTAGTCAATCATATGCATCGTCATTGATCTATTTGACCAAGAAGTTGAGTATCTCCAAAGCATTCATTCAAACCATCTTCAAACACCCCGATTTAGAGACGTATTTATTCGATCACATCAAAGAATTAAACAAACTTCAAACCAAACACGACCATTTATCCAATGTTGAAAAAACGTACTTGAATTGGTTGTTAAAGGGTGACCTCTTTCAAGGTATGGAAGACATCCATAAATACCGCAGTTATATCTTTGATGCGTTATACACCGGTTTCTTAGAAACGTTCAGAGCGAAGAACGCCAAATACTTGTATATCATTGATGAATACCAACAAAAACAAGCATTACTCAATGAACGCATCGCAGATAAACGGTTATTATCGATTGAATCCTTCGAAATGGAGCTTTATAAGCATGCGTTGGATTTAACCAACACCAAACGCATCATGGAAATCAAACGTGTCATGGAACTCGAACACAAACCGAGTTTAAAGACATTCATTTCAACCTATCAAGTGGAACTCTTAAACCACATCAAAGTATGGATGATGACCCCAGAATTGGTATCCGCCTTGATTCCTTTACAATACGGGTTATTCGATTTGGTTATCTTCGATGAGGCTTCACAAATGTATGTTGAAAAAGGCATTCCATCGATCTATCGAGCGAAGAAAGTGGTTATCGCAGGTGACCCTAAACAACTCAGACCAAGTGCGCTTGGTTTCGGTCGTATTACCGATGACGATGACCTCTACGAACAAGAGGTATTGAAAGACATCCGTTTGGATGCGAAAAGCTTACTCGATTTAGCCAGATACAAATACCAAGAAACGATTCTCAATTACCATTATCGATCGAACTATGAAGAACTCATTGCGTTTTCAAACCATGCATTCTATGAAGGCAAACTGTTGGTCTCACCAAACGCAACAAAATCACAGGTATCACCGATTGAATACATCTATGTTAAAGATGGGTTATTTGAAAAACGAAAGAATATCGCTGAGGCCAAGGCGGTCATTCAGTTATTAAAGAAAATCTTTAAGGAAAGAACAAAAAATGAAACCATCGGTGTCATTACATTTAACAGTGCTCAAAGAGATGCTATATTAGACCTGATTGACCAAGAACTATTTAAACAAGGGGTATATCAATCTCACTTTGAAAAAGAACTCTTCCGAAAAGAAGACAATGAAGACCAAAGTTTATTTGTTAAAAACATAGAAAACGTCCAAGGGGATGAACGAGACATCATCATTTTCTCCATGGGATATGCGAAAAATGCTATAGGTGTGGTCGAACGACGTTTTGGTTGGTTAAACCATGAAGGTGGACAAAACCGCCTAAATGTCGCCATCACCCGAGCCAAACAAAAGATTTATTTTGTTTCCTCTTTACTCCCTGAAGAATTCAAAGTTGAAGATTTATCGGGTTTAGGACCAAGGTATTTGAAATCCTTTATGCGCTATTGTTATGCCATCTCTAAACAGGATGAAACGATGGCGAAAACAATCCTCGATGAATTACATGCGTTAGAAGCCAAAACGGTCACATTGACCAAATTAGAACAAGATGTCAAAGACAAACTGGAGAAAAGTGGCTATGTGGTGGAAGCTAAAGTCGGGATTGGTAATTACAAAGTCGATTTGGCCATCAAAGACCCATCGAATCAAACCTATTTATTGGGTTTACTCTGTTCAATAGAACCGAAAGATACCAATTCTAGACGCGATTTGATCCACCAAGAGCGGTTCTTAACTGCCCGTGGGTGGGACACCTATCGCATCTTTGAAGTGAATTGGTATAATCACCCTCAAAGCATCCTCAAGGACATTAAAGACAAATTAAAAGTGAAAGGATCGGTATAATCATGGATACATTACAAGCAGGCATTGAAAAAAGCAACCTCATCTTCAGTATGAAATCGGTGGTGTTAAGCACCTTAGATGATATGGGAAAACCTTACACATCTTACGCACCATTTGGGGTGTATCAAGGCGATTACTACTTAATCATCTCGAATATGGCGAAACACACCAAATACCTACGACAAAGACCGACGGCTGGGTTACTATGGATTGAAGATGAATCCGTTTCGAAAAGCGTATTTTTCCGCAAGCGACTCTACTTAGAAACCAAAGTCACTTTGGATATAGAAGATGAAGCCGTACTCAAGATGATGATAGACCGTTTAGGTGACCCTGTTAAATCGTTCTTATTGATGGATTTCACCATCATCAAGTGCGAAGCCATTCAAGGTCAACTCGTCTTAGGACCGGGTCAAGCTTTCGATGTTTTGGGTAGAGAACTTTCCCCATCCAAAGCCGGTGGACACCGCTCAATTAAAGCATAAATCAATCGATGAGATGATATCCGCTGCGATATCATCTTTTTCTTCGGTTTTATTTGACAAAACCCCCATAATCGTTTAAACTTGATAAGGCTGATAAAAGTTATTATAAATAATAAAGGAGTACCCCATGATCACTGTATCGAATCTATCCTTAGTCTTCCCGGATAAAAAACTGTTTGAAGACGTCAATATAAAATTTACAGCAGGCAACTGCTACGGTGTGATCGGCGCGAATGGTGCCGGTAAATCGACCTTTTTGAAGGTGTTGTCTGGTGAAAAAGAATCCACCAAAGGCGATGTCATCATCGAAAAGAACAAACGTCTCGCCACCCTAAAACAAAACCAAAATGCCTATGACCATTTAACCGTTATGGAAACCGTCATCATGGGTCATAAAGAACTCTATGACATCATGAAACAAAAAGAAGTCTTATATTCCAAAACAGACTTCACCGAAGCGGAAGGTTTTTTACTTGCAGATTTAGAAGTCAGATTCGCTGAACTCGATGGCTGGAACGCGGAGGTGGAAGTAGAAAAGCTCTTAAATGGTTTGAATGTCCCACAAGAAGATTTCTATAAAAACATGGCGGATGTCTTACCTAAACATAAAGTTAAAGTCTTATTGGCTCAAGCGCTTTTTGGTAACCCAGATATCTTATTACTCGATGAACCTACCAACCACCTAGACTTTGAAGCGATCCACTGGTTAGAAGAATTTTTAATCAATTATGAAAATACCGTCATCACCGTATCCCATGACAGACATTTCTTGAATAATGTGTGTACCCACATGGTCGATATCGATTACTACCAAGCAAAGCTCTACCCAGGGAACTATGATTTCTGGATGGAATCTTCACAACTCATTCAACGTTTGATGGCAGACCGTAACAAGAAAAAAGAAGAACGCATGGAAGAACTCAAAGCCTTCATTGCGAGATTCAGTGCGAACTTATCCAAATCTCGCCAAGCGACTTCTCGTAAAAAATCTTTAGAGAAAATCCAACTCGAAGACATCGTTCCGAGTTTAAGAAAATACCCATTCATTGGCTTTGATATCGAAAAACAACTCGGTAAAGACGTCATTGAAGTCGATAACATCAGTTATACGCATGATGGCATCACACTATTTAAAAATGTCTCATTCACGATGACACGTGGCGATAAAGTCGCTTTACTCGGTGACAATGACCTCGCCAAGACCGCGATTTTACGTATTTTAGCTGGGGAACTTGAACCAACCACAGGTAACATCAAATGGGGACAAACCGTTCAAAAAGCCTATTTCCCTGCCGATAATGAACCTTATTTCAAAAGCAATATGAACTTGATTGAATGGCTCAGACAATACTCTAAAGAACCAGCCGAATCCTATATCCGTGGGTTTTTGGGTAGAATGTTATTTACAGGCGACCAACCACTCAAAGAAGTCAACTACTTGAGCGGTGGTGAGAAGATGCGCTGCATGTTCTCAAAACTCATGATGTCGAATGCGAATACTTTACTCATCGACTCACCAACCAACCACTTAGACTTAGAATCGATTGAAGCTGTAAACAATGGTTTATCTAATTACCAAGGGGCGATCATTCTATCTTCCCATGACCACCGATTATTAGATACTGTATGTAATAAGATTGTTGAAATTGGTGACTTAGGATCGATTCAATACCAAGGATCACTCGATGAATATATTACAAACAATAACATCAAAGAAAGAATCAAAACCATCTACAAATAGTAAAACAAGACCTTCGGGTCTTTTTTTATATATGAATCAAAAGAAATTTGTGTTAAAATGTTAACAAATCATGACGATTCAATGATATTGGAGGATGCTTATGTCCGAAATAAAAGCGGTATTGAAAGGCTTTTTAAAAACACTTGTTTTATTGATTAAACCGATAGGTATTTTAGCGAAATACGTCTACCGAGGGATCAAAGCGGTGGTTAAACCGATGGTTCAAGCTACCATCTATGTGCTTAAGCAGCTGTGCCTAGCGATAAAGTGGCTTTCTATCATGTTCTATAAAATCATCATCAAACCCATATACATCGTTTTGAAGAAGTTATTCTTAGGTCTTCAATACGTCATCAAACAAGTATCTATATTTGTGTATCGATATCTATTAAAACCCATTTGGTGGGTGATTAAAAAACTATCCTTTGGACTCTGGTGGTTAACCAAAAAAACATCGATTTTGATTTGGCAGTATTTTCTTAAATACGTATACTTATTATTCAAACAGATATTTAAAGCCATTCGATATCTCTTAAAACTGATATGGAAAGGTATTGTCATTTTAGTTAATTGGCTCAAATCTGCTTTTTTGATTTTGAAGAACATCGCCAAATCCGTCATCAATTTCGTCCAACCTTTGTTTAAATGGTTGTTTCAACGTTTATTGGATTTATTACATGGGATTCGATGGGTGTTTTCTAAATTATGGTCAGGCTTGGTTAATATTCTCAAGCATTTATACAATGCGATAGAATGGCTATTGGTTGGTATCTATCACATATTCAAATGGATCATCATTCAACTGATTCATGGGTTCCAATGGATGATCGATGGTTTAGTGTACCTATATCGGAACCGACCTGAATGGTTTTATAAAGTGATGAGGTTTACACTCATTCAAATCATTCTAGTCTTTTATACGATATTTTTATGGTTACCAAAAGTCATCTTTATCGATGGTCTAACACATATCATCAAATGGCTTTATCAAGGACTCAAACGTATTTTATATGGCTTTTTAGATGTCATTCAAAAAGTCTTTGTTTGGCTTTACAATGGTATGGTTCATCTGAGACACTTTATGTATCCATTCAAACGTATTTTGATGGATTTGGTATTTGACTTTAAAGATTACTATTACATCATTCTTTTATTACCAATCCTATTACCAATCTTTGTCCTATTTGGGCTCTTGGTTTTAATTGAAGTTATATTCATCCATATTGGATTATGGGTAAAAGCTTTATTTCATATCGATTCATCCATCCTTAAGCGTGGGTATTTACCATCTTTAAACATATTTAAGTTTGGTAAATCATGGGTAAATCAACTGAAACGATCCTTAGGTTATCAACAAAAGTGGCGTAACGCACACACACTGATGATCTTATTCTTATGGCCACTCACATGGCCTATAAGAATTGTTCTGTCTGTGGTTTTGTTGCCGTGGACGGTATTGATAGGGTTATTTTATGGCTTACAATACATACGATATCGTGATCAAATCGAATCTATTATCGATGATTTTATCCGTATCCCAAATGAAGTCTATGGTTTAATCGATGGCTCAAGGGTTAAACGTTTTGGTCATCATTTAAGTTTACACACCCAAAACGGGTTATTCGATGATGAGTTAAAAACCTGGGTAATAGACCCTCAGATTGAAACCTTTAGAATCGATGTTGAAATCGATGGACAACGGTATCAATCCTATACCATCAAAAACAAACCTACACCAAAAACAACCCTTTTATATCACATGAATCAAATTCAAAACCAGTTGGTGAATCATAAAACCGACCGTGTGCCATTACCAGCCATCGAAGGGATGGACATAGAATATCAACTGACCCATCAAGGCGATGAATTATATAAAGATGATATCGCCATTCGGCCATTTTCCAATACCACAGGGCTCCTGGTTAAAATCAAAAAAGATGGTTTGGTTTATGAACGTGAATTGTCCGTTTCAACCATCCATACAGGTGATTTAGAACGTATTTTACTGCAATCCAGCTTTTATGGTTATCAAAGGCTATCTGTGGTATCCTTCTTAGACCCGAAACACACGTATGAGGTATTACCAAATCCAAACACCAAAGGCCCATATATAGATGCTAAAGAGATGAACTTTAAAGTACCTTTTAAAGTGATTGGTTTAGACACCATATACGAATTACCGATTCAACTCATACCAACCCCGGGTTCCCTATTGATTTTTGACAGAGCCATCCAAAAACCCATATTGGATCAAGTCACCAGACGCTATACACTACCTGAATGGGTCACCTTACATGGCTTAATTCATCCACTCGAATGGTTTGTCGATGGCACACCTGTTTCACAAGTGGTGTCACTCGATGATTTATTCATCGCTAAAACACATGCATTTCATGTCAAAGTATTTGACCAATATCAGACCCACCAAAAGACATTTAACCTCATAGACCCTAGATACAAAACCACATGGTGGGACATCGAGTTTGATGTTATTCGTTCTAGTTTAATAGAAGAAGAACCTAAAAAACACCACCATCTACCGGTGTTTGGGTTGAAGGGCATCAAGTGCTTGTATTGGGTATCTTTGAATCCAAAACAAATGAAATCCACTGGGTTGGTCAAACAACCAGGGGTTACTAAGTTCAAAGTCGTGCTTTACCAACGATTATTTAGTAAAAAAGTTGTTTTTATAGATATTAAGCATTAAAAAAAACGCACGGATTAGGTGCGGTCGTTGGTTTGTAAAAGGATGTCGTAGATGGGTGTATAAGTCAATTCATCGTCAACAGAATGACTTAAGAATAACGTGACCTTTTGAACTTGAATGATTTCAGTGGTTATAGGTAAGGTTAACACATGTATCGGAAAAGATTTTCCCTGTCTTATTAAGGTGATGTGTGGGCTGAACTTTCCATGGATATTTAAACCTAAAGGTGAAATGACATCTACAACCTTTTGATATAATGTCTTTAAAGCGGGATTGGGTTTGATGCCCATATAGTAGATGAATCGTTCGCCTTTTTGAAAATAATCAACCTCAGATACAGTCATCTCAAAAGCATTGAAATGGATCTGATTCATCAACGATTTTAATTCATTCGTTTGATTGTCATCGAGTTCACCTAAAAATGCGAGCGTTAAATGATAATTATTCAAAGCTGTAACACGGCCTTGGGTATGACGTTCGATGGATTTTGCTACACCCCATAAATAAGATTTCATCGACTGTGATAAGTCGATGCCAATAAATAGTCTCATAGAATCACCATCTCTATTATATAACAGTCTGTCATAGACACCAAGGAGGCTTTATGAAACGCATTCAAGCAGTGGATTTCTTAAGGGGGTTAGGGGTATTTTTTGTCATCATCTTACATACCGCTTTCTACTATTTTGACGGGATTTATGATGTTGACATGGATAACCCAAGTCTCATCATTACGTTAATCGGCTTTTTATTGATGTTTGCGGGATTGTTTGCGATGGTATCGGGGTTATCTTATACCATTCAATTCTTAAATTCGAAAGACCGAACCTCACGTATTCATTATATGGGTTATGCGGGATTACTCATGATGGTCATCGCCTACCTTTATTTCTTATTTACAGGTCCAGGCATCATCCATTTTGATACCAGAAGCATGGATGAATCCTTATTGGTTTCTTTCATCCGTGATGGGTCATTTCAACCATGGACATTAGAAAGGATTTTCTATGTCGATAGCTTGGTCATGATCGCTTTTAACATTTGGTTATTGGCGTTGTTGTTCTTAGGTATTAAAAAAGTCATCGACCATAAAAACGCTGCACTTTACATTTTAATTGGCGCGACCTTATTCATGATCTTATCTTATGTCAGAATCCCATTATACAATCTCTATTTGGATGCGAGAGATGAGAACAATTATGTGGTCATGATTTTACTCAACTGGTTGGTTGCGAAAAACAACCCAATCTTACCATTTTATGCGTTTGCGTTGTTTGGGGTTTGGGTCGCGTTATTGTTAAGACAAAACCAGTTTAAAGTGCTTAGAAACTGGATACTACCGGTGGGTTTAGTGTATATGGTCGTGGGTATTTTGGGTTACATCTTCACCCCTGAAACGATGCTAGAACGCGCGATTGACCCGACATGGTATTTCATCATGGTCACTCAAATTGGGTTATTCTTACTGATGATTTTGGGGGCTTTATTTGTGTTTGATTTCAAACTAGTGAAGTGGAATCCAGTCACGAGATTCATTAAACGTTTTGGTGTATCCGGGTTAACCCCATTTTTCTTTGAACAAATTACCAGTGCCTTGATTTTCTTCATCATCAATCAATTCATAACCTTGAAATTAGACATTCCTGGGGCTTTGATTTATGGGTTCATCCACGTGATCATGTGGGGATTCATCTTGATGGCCTGGGAGAAGAAACAATACAAGTATACAATTGAATGGGCCTATACATCGCTATTAAACCGTGTTTCACCTTCGAGTAAAAAAACCGTTTTAGAGGCGCTTCATGCAAGCCGTTAAGGACTATCTCTATCTATCTAAAAATAGAAGGAAACTATCTTCAAAAGAGATTGAGGCTTTACAGCTGAAGTCATTAAAGGCGATGGTTCAATACGCCAAAGCCCATAGCCCATTTTATCGTGATTTATATGAAAACAAACCGTTTGAAACTTTAGAAGACTTTTACCAATTACCAACCATTAACAAACAAATCATGATGGATAACTTTTCAACGCTCAATACATGTGGATTGAATAAAGAAGCTGTGATGACTTATGCTGTAGAGAAAGAGCTCAATAAAGATTATTTGGGCTATTATCAAGATGAATATGTGGTTGGGTTATCATCCGGGACCTCAGGTAATAAAGGTCTATATATCACACCAAAATCGATGACCAAACGTTTACCTGGGGTATTCTTATCACGTGGTGGGATTTCATTGAAGGATTTACCACTACGTATCCTGTTTTGTTTGAGGGTATTCTCACAAGGCTTTGATGATATCAACGCGCCATTTTTAAAGCTCAAATACATCTCCACCATGACCGATGTCGATGAAGTCATACAACAAATCAATCAAAATAAGATCAATTTGTTGATGGCACCACCTTCATTCATCCGGCAGCTGTTACCAAAACAAGCTGATATTAAAGTCAAATTGAAGAAAATCATCACCTATGCAGAGGTGTTGAGTCCAACCGATAAAACGGTTTTTGAATCTGCTTTTAAAACCAAGGTCATTGAAATCTATCAAGCTTCAGAAGGTCAAATTGCCTCGGCTTGTAGCCATGGCCATTTACACATCAATGAAGACTTGGTGTTCATTGAACTTTATGACAACGATGGACAAAGAATCGAACAACCCCACGTGGTTGGACATAAGATGATTTTAACCAACCTGATCAATTTCGCGCAACCACTCATCCGCTATGAAATGAATGACATGATTGTCCTAGATGAGCCTTGTCCATGTGGGTCACATTTTCGAAGAATTGATAAGATTTTAGGTCGAAGTGATGATAACATCTATTTTTATGATGAATTTAATCAACCGAAAATTGTATTTTCCGATTTGTTTTCGAGGTGGATCATCACTACTTCAGATTTAATCCGTGAATTCCAAGTCGTTCAAGAAAGCATTTCAACGTTAGACATCACTTTAGATTTAATGGGTGAAATGGACCTCAATCTATTAAAAGATAGAATTGATCAAGAACTTCAGGCTTTGGGTTTAAAGGGGACGTATACATTTAGGATTGCACCATTAGAACTGCCGAAACACGCCAATAAATACAAGCGATTCATCAGTCATTTGAAAAAAGAGTGAAAGTGATTTTGTCATATAATTTTAATCTTAGGCTGTGATATAATCGATACGAAGGATGTGTCCTATGATCGTATTGGTTGGCGCGAGTGCCAGTGGAAAAACCGAACTTGCTAAAATTTTATATCAAACCTTTGGTTACAAAAAATGTGTTACGACCACCACACGTCCGGCAAGAACTGGCGAACGTGATGGCATCGATTATCATTTTTTAACAGAAGATGAATTTAAGTCACACATGGCTAACAATGCATTTTATGAAGTGACTGAATATTCAAATCGTTATTATGGCATCCAAAAGAAAGACGTCATCGAAAATGGTGTCGTCATTGTCGACCCCAATGGGGCAAATGCCTTGGTTGACCAAGCCGACGACGTTTATGTTGTGTTTGTTGAAGCGAGTGAAGAACTGCGAACTGCTCGCATGGTTTCTCGTGGCGATGCCTTAGAACAAGTTGAAAAACGCATCACCGGTGACCGTTTGGTATTCCAACTCAAAAATTTTCATAGAATCGATTTACATATATATAACGAACACGTTGAGCTTAAAGAATTGGCACAATGGGTTCACGAGCATTATCAAAAAAGACATATGAAATAAGAAACGGGTAACCTCAATGTGATATGATCCCCTTAAAGTAGACACTACAAATAATTAAAAGTTTGTAGAAGTATACAGAGAGGGGATCATATCACGAGGTTACCCGTTCTATTTTAATAATTCCCGTTTTTAACTTTGATTTTATTCAAATACATGAATTCATCGGCTTTCTTGATGTCTTCATAAATCTCTTCATCGATCGATTCTTTGACGATGAATCCAAACGCTGTGGATGGTTGAAAGTCTTTTATTTTCATGGATTTCAATTGTTCATAAATGGTGCTTCGTAGTTCTAAAGCTGCATTATTATCGGTATTGGGTACGAAGATTAAGAATTCATCGCCACCAACTCTAAATTGATAAGGGGTTGGAATAAACTGACGGATGATGGTGGCCGTTTGTTTGATGTAATAATCACCCATGTGGTGACCAAAGGTATCATTAACACGCTTTAAATCATTTAAATCCATCGATATGATACACAGTGGTAAACGCTCAGGACGGATGATGTCTTCAATGACATGGTCCAAATAGTGTCTATTGTATAATCCAGTTAAGAAGTCATGGTAGGACAAGTATTCAATTTCTCGTTGTTTTTCAATGAGTAAAGTGATATCTCTCGCAATCCCTACGAATCCAGTCACTGCGCCATCTTCAATGATGGCAGAAGCGTTCGTTTCATAAAAACGCCACGTCCCATTGGCATGTTTCAAACGAAAACCACTGATGGTTTGTGATTCTTCGGTATGTGATAAGGTTTCGAAAAAACTTAGAACGCGTTTGATATCCTCAGGATGGACAAACGGTTTAAATGATTTACCTAGGGTATTGGCCCTTGCATAACCCAAGCGTTTTGACCAAGCATTGGACAAATAGGAAAAATTACTGTGAATGTCAATTCGATAGATGATGTCAAAGGCGTGTTCAACAATTTGTCTTAAATTACGTTCACTTTTTTCTAGTTCTAGTTGAGCATTTTTGGATTCAGTGATATCGATGTGGGTCCCAATCGCAACCAAGGGTTCCCCTGTACTCGACCACTCAACGATTTGTCCACTGTCTAGAACCCATATCCAATACCCCAATTTATGTTTCATTCTAACTTCAACAGAATAAAATTCCTCTTCTTTATTGAATAGTTTTTTGAAGGCTTCATCTGATTTATGTAAATCATCTGGATGGACGAATTTACACCATGTATCTAAACTGACTGGTGATAATTCAGCCAAAGAAAAGCCAATCATTTCGGCCCAGCGTTCGTTAAAAATGGTTTCATTGGTTTGGATATTCCAAATCCAAGTCCCTGCATTCATCGCCTTGACAATCATGCTGCCAAAAGGGTCAAAATCGAGGTATTTTTTATGCATCGATGGCATCCCACCTATCCATGAAGGTATTGACTCATGTCTAATTTTAAGATATTATATCATATTTAAATAGAATAAACCATTTCGTTTAAGTTTCAAGAAATAAACAATAAAAAGGCAACATTGACAAAAAACAATTCAATTAAATGATACCTAAAATCAAGTATAGACATGGATTTGTTATAGATTATATTATCTCGATACGGTAGAATAACAGTAAGAGGTGATACTGTGCAATACAAGATTGAAGGGGGTCAACTCCCTGTGGTCATCGTTGAACTCGATGAAAACGAACAAATCGTCACTGAAGGTGGCGGTATGTCATGGATGACAGAAAATATGTCGATGGAAACCAAAGGTGGCGGTTTAGGTAAAGTCTTTGGCAGAATGCTTTCAGGTGAAGCTTTATTTCAAAACATCTACACCGCCAAAAATGGGCCAGGGATGATTGCTTTAGCATCCTCATTACCGGGGACCATCATGGCTGTTCATGTCCAAAAAGACAAACCGTTCATTGTCCAAAAAAAGGCATTCCTTGGGTGTGAATCCTCGGTTGAACTCTCGATTTTCTTCCAACGTAAATTAGGCGCTGGCTTTTTTGGCGGTGAAGGTTTCATCATGCAAAAACTCACCGGTGAAGGGATTGCGTTTGTGGAACTCGATGGCTATGTCAAGGTGTATGAACTTGAAGCCGGTGAAAAAATGATCATCGATACAGGGTACTTAGCGGCGATGGATTCAACGGTATCGATGGATATCAAGACGGTGGGTAATTTGAAGGACATGGTTTTTGGTGGCGAAGGGATTTTCCATACCGTCGTCACAGGCCCTGGTAAGGTGTACTTACAATCGATGCCAGCATCGAAATTCATGTCACCTGTTGTCCACAAATAATGCGTAAAGTCATTTTATACATCGCCACCTCTTTAGATGGCTATATCGCTCGAGACAATGATGCCATCGATTTTTTGGCTGGACATACCGATGAGGTGGTTGATTATGGGTATGACCAATTCTTAAGTACCATCGATACCATCATTTTAGGGAGTAAAACATATTACGAGTTGATTCATCATATCGCCATTGATGCATGGCCATACACTGGTAAGACAGTGTATGTTTTTTCAAGTCGCTTGAAAGGTTCAAACGAAGAAGTGACCTTTGTTGAAGGCGATGTGGTCTCCTTCGTGGAAAACTTAAAACAAACCGAAGGTAAAGACATTTGGATTGTCGGTGGCCGAGGTGTCATAGACCCATTGTTCAAAGCCAAAGCCATTGACCGATTGGTGTTGACATTGATTCCAAACATCATCGGTTCTGGCAAACGATTATTTCCAATCATCGATAGCGATACCCCACTCAAATTGGTATCGAATGAAACATTTAACGGTATGGTCATGTTGACCTACGAGAAGAGGTAAAAATGAAACTTTATATCAAAGATTTTCTCATCTTTTTAGTCATTTATAACATTGGATTTGCCATCAGTGCACTTTTAGCAGCTAATATGACGACATCGATTGTGATGCAATTGCTTTATTTGGATATTATATTCACCATCATCATTTTTATCATGTCGTTGATATTCAAAAACTCAAGTTTGTATGACCCTTATTGGAGTGTGGTTCCACCGATGTTGATGGCGTATGCTTTGATGTTGATGGACGCGCTCACACCACTCAACATCGTGGTTCTAATTGGTATTTTCATTTGGGCACTCCGTTTGACTTACAACTGGATGGTCATGTGGGACGGGTTCAAACACCAAGATTGGCGTTATACGATGTTGAAAGAAAAAACCGGCTCGTTTTATCCAGCGGTGAATTTCTTAGGCATTCACTTATTCCCAACCATCATCGTATTCGCTCAAATGGCAGTATTTTTAGAGATGGTTTCACTCAATGGTTCATTAAACTTGATATCCATTTTAGGTGTCATCATCACGATTTCAGCGGTCGTCATTCAGTATTTATCCGATGAACAAATGCGTGCTTTTAAACGAAACCCAGGGGATAAACGCATCATCGATGTGGGTTTGTGGCAATACTCTAGACACCCCAATTACTTTGGAGAAGTCATGGTATGGTGGGGCTTGTATGTGGCTTATTTTGGGGTTGCTTTCAAAGTCGATTGGTACATCCTAGCACCAATATCGATGACCCTCATGTTCTTATTCATTTCCATCCCGATGATGGAAGAAAAAATCCTCAAAACCAGAAGTGAGTATAAAGTCTATCAATCAGAAACGTCTAAGCTCATACCATGGTTCAAAAAGAAATCTCAATAAACCGATAAAGGCGATGATGTCGCCTTTATTTTTGTTTTATTAGATTATGCGCTATAATGAAAGTAGAAAAGTGGTGATGTTATGGAACAAATCGTTTTAAAGGATGTCAAAAAAACCTATTACCCGGATGTGTTAAATCGCCCGGTTTTAAACCATTTATCCTTAAGTATCCACGCTTCTGAATTCGTCGGAATCATTGGCCCGAGTGGGTCAGGTAAAACCACACTTTTATATGTCATGTCCGGCTTAGAACCGGTCGATAGTGGCGAAGTTCACCTGTTTCAAAAGCCACTCTCCAATTACCTCGAAAGTGACCGCGCGATGTTACGCCGTGATTTGATTGGATTTGTATTCCAATTTTTTAACTTGATTCCAAACTTAACCATTTACGATAACTTGAAACTCGCCAATGTCATCATCAAACACAAAGGTTTGACCATCGAAGAAGCACTTTCGTTGGTTGGATTAAAAGATGTGATGCACCAATACCCATCAGCGCTTTCTGGTGGGATGCAACAACGTGCGTCGATCGCTAGAGCAATTCTAGGTGAAAAGAAAATCATATTCGCGGATGAACCCACTGGGAACCTCGATTACGCCACCAGTTTAGAAATCATGGCTTTATTTAAAAAACTCAACGAGACTTTAGGCATCACCATCGTCATGGTGACGCATAACGAGTCGTTATTGTCATACACCAATCGTGTCATTCGATTATTGGATGGGAACATCATTAAAGATGAAAAGATCTAAAGCCTTATTCATGTTAAAATTCGCCAAACAAAACCTCGTAAAGTCGCCTTTGCGAAGTTTTTTAATGTTGCTTGGTTTTACCTTTTTAATGGTGGTTTTAACGTTATCGTTTACGATGCAAGATGTGCTTAAACACTACTATTATTATCGCTATGAACGGATGAGTGAACACATCGATTTAGAAATGACGATTGGTTCAAACTCGACTTCACGGTACTTTTCAACCCGTACTTTGGATGAAAACTATGACGGTACCTATGCGAAAGTATTTAAAGTCGATGCACTGACAGATGATTACGATTACCTCACCGTTTTAGCCACCTCAAAAGCTGATTTTGAGGTATTATATGGGTCATCTCATGAATTATTAGAAAATGAAATTATCTTGACTGAAACCGCTGCTAAAACGCATCAAGTCGGGATTTCAGATACACTGACATTGGCCATAGGTCAAACCCAAAAATCCTTTGTTGTTCGAGACATTCTCAAAGATTATGGGGTATTCCAAGGGGATCAAGGGTTTATTTTACATGACCCCCACGTGGGACTATTCATCAAAGCGATGTTTCCGACTTTAACCACTTATCCGGATGCTTTCTTTGTGAACTTAAATAACACTGTCTATTTTGATACAGATAACATTGCTCAAACACAAGCGACAGTTCAAAACTTATCGGTGTATCAATCGATGGATTTTAAATTGAGTTTACCAGTCCAATACATCAACCAGTTGATCAACCGTGCGATTGCCTTATTTCAATTGATGTTGTTATTCATCGGCATCACGGTATTGTTACTCATTCAAACGACCTATACATTGGTTTTTAGGGAAAAAGAACAGATGTTATCCTTGATCAAACTGCTTGGTGGGTCGTTGTGGTTTGGATTTTTCATTTGGTTATTTGAACTATTCATTTTATATATACCCGCAGCCATTTTGGGGTATGCATTGGCTTATGGTATCATCCAAATTGGGATGCAGGTGTTGATGCCTGGGCTCATCTACCCATTGTCTTTTTTACCGATTGTATATAGCCTTATGATCCTCACAGTCATTTTTATCTTAACAGTCTTATACCATACCATCCGTTGGCAGTCGAAAACAGAAGTATCCAGACTCAAGTTATTACCAGATAAAAAAGTCAGTACTTGGTTGCATGGCATCGTGGTTGTGGTAGGTAGCATCATTTACTTCGTACTACCTAAAGTGGGTATTCAATACACCTTGATCCGATTGGTCACAGTATTGTCGATGACGTTTGCTTTGTTGATTTTAATCCATCGCTTTTGGATCAAACAAGTGAATCTGCTCAAAGAAACCCCATACCCATATTTAATGAAAATCGGTTATCATAAGAAAACCTTATATCGCTTTTTATGGCTGTCATTGGCGACTTTGGTTTCAGTCACTTTATTGTTTGAAACCACCGGGTATATTAAACACAAGGCCAATGTCATTTTAGAAGAGTATCAAGCCGATTTGGTACTTTCGAATGTTTTGACCAATGTAACTCAAATTCAAACAGAACTTTTGACAAACCCTTTGGTTGAAAATAGCACACCTGTAGGCATTTATCGAAGTGTCCCAATTATAGCAGGCAATCAAGTGTTCCAAGCGGTCTATATGTTAGACCCTGAAGCGATCCCAACGTACTTTGGTATGACCCATGTCGATGATTTGACCGCATTTCAAAATAGCACAGAACCCGCCATTTGGTTACCAATGCGATATCAAGCGGTTTATGGCGTCAACGTTGGCGATACCGTTCACATCGGATTAACCAAAGACCATACAGAAGTACCACTTAAGGTCATGGGTTTCTTTGATGAAGCGGTGGGCAATACCGCATTCATCAACTTACACCGTGTCTCTGGGTACAGTGATTTGAAACAAACCCACATATTAATCAATTCGAATGACCCTCAAACCCTCAAAAATCAACTGATACAAACCTACAGCAGCCGTCTATTTTATGTGTATGATTTTCAAATGAATGCGCGTCATTTATCACATGAAGTGATTCAATCGATGAATTACGCCACCTTTGTTACGATGATCATCTTGGCTGGTTTACTATTATCGATGATGAATCAAGGGATGATTCTCTTTTATGAATTGAAACCAAGCTACGTAAGGGCATCGATTTTAGGGTTATCTAAAAAAACATTGAAAACCCAATTATGGTTAGAAGGATTATTAATCTCACTCACATTAACACTCGCATCTCTATGCACCGTTTTGATGCTCAATCCACTCATCAAACCGTTACTCATGTTGTTTGATGAGTATGAAAACATTGTCTTTAAACCCATCGATATCGTTTTAGGTTTGGCCATTGGAAACCTCATGTTGGTAGCTACGCGTTTATTCTACGTGAGTAGATCCAAGCATTTGAACCCTTCGGATGTCTTAAAAATGCATCAAATCGAATGATTTTTATCGCGTTTTTTGAGTATTTGTAATATTTTTGAAAGAATTGAGACTTATTTACACAATTTTGTCACAACATTGAGTATAATGAGGGTGAAATTCAAGGAAAGGACTTGATGCAATGAAACGTATTTATTTCTTGTTTTTGATTATTCTTGGCGCAGTAGCGCTCTTTGGTTGTGAACAAAGCTCAACCTTAGGCAAACCTACCAATGTAACCTTAACCGGTGATGTCGTATCCTGGGATGCGGTTACTGGCGCAGAATCGTATATTGTGGTTGTGAATAGTACAGAACATGTCACAACAGCGACCACCTTTGACCTATCTACACTCAACTTAACGGCAGGTAATTATACCATCACCGTGGTTGCGAAAAAAGGGACTACCCTATCGGCACCATCGACAGGTATTACTTATGTGGTTCAAGGGGGCAGTGTAACCTTAACCGCACCAATTGTCAATTTGACAGGCAATGTGCTTTCTTGGCAAGCGGTAGCAAATGCCACTGGATATCAAATCATTGTCGATGGTAATGTGTCTACAACCACAACCCAAACCACATTTGACTTATCCACTTTAAACTTAACCCCAGGTTCATATGCGATTACTGTGAAAGCAACTGCAGGCACCGTGTTATCTCAAGCATCTGCACCACGTAACTATACAGTGATCAGTGTTGAAAACAGAGAAGTGATTTACGCGAATCTATTGAGCGCAATCAACCCTAGCTACACACCAGATATGACCGAAGATGATTTTGAAAATGAGTTCGAATACAACATGTACTTACGTATGGAAACCATGACTAATCTCTATCTGGATGTCGCATTGAGTGAAGGTATGGACCCGGTTCAAATGGTTCAAATGATGAGCTTCATGGTTGAATTACCCGTTGTTTTTGAAAACCCACAACCAAGTCTACTTAAAGAAGAATTCGATAAACTTGGGGCATATGGTCTATCACCAGAAGTTTTCGCAAGCTTTGTCTTAACATTAGGCAATGAAGCATTGGTGATTGCATTAGAAGAAATGCAAAACAACCTATCGTATTATGAAGATCAAATCGTTGATAAGCAAGCTGAAATCAACGCTTGGATGCAAGGCACTGAATTTTTGGCCATGCGTGCTACCATATTGGTTCACGTGGTAGTAGAAGATCAATTACTATTTAATCGATTCTTGACGAATTTAGCTGAAATTGATGTCCCTAGAGTCGTCAATGCTAGCATAGATTACGCCAATGCGTTGTATTATGAATACACCCCTTATATGGATCAATACTATTATGGGGATGAAACCGACCAATACATTGATTTGTTCATCCGTATCATTGATCATGCATATCTAAACAATGACACGGTTTTCATGAATTCAATCAAGGCCTTTTATCCAAATCTATTTGATCCTATTTATGACGTCTATTATGAAATGTCTGATTTACGATTCTATGCAGAACGTATTGAAGATATCGAACGTCAAATTGAAATGGTTGAAATGATCATCGACATGCTTGAAAATGAATCTGAATATGTCAGAACCATCATTGAAGAAGTGGGCACTTATATCCAAACGGTGTATAAAGCCATTCCAGCAACATTGGTTTCAGACATTGAAGACCTATTAGAATCTGGTGAATTATCGATCGATGAAGTATTGATTCTAAAAGATGAAATCGTTCAAATTTTAATTGATACCATCCCTGCAGAATCCAGCTTCGAAATTTTCTATGAAACCCTCATCACCATGGCCGGTAGCATGTTTGGCTACAATGTCACTACATTGGCTGGTCATGCCGATACGATGGCTCAACTCCAAAGAAACTCGACTTTATTGGGTCTTGAATTTATACTCAGCGTCGATGCTGAGGCAATCGATGAAATCCAAACCATCGTCGATGGTATGATCATTGAAGGCTACTATGATGAGATTGAAGGTATTTATTATGATGGCTCTACTAACCCAACGAAAGTGGCTGAATTGATCGTATTTGTATTGACATACTTGGATAACTTCTTAACCGAACAAGCCACATTGGTTTCTGCCATCGAATCGATGGATGTCACACCAATGGTTGTAGACTTTGTTGGTTTTGGTGTAAGTATCGCGAAATCGCAACTCGAAGACGAATTAGAACCTGCACTTTATCTTAAAGTTTCAGCGTTATTGGATGAATTGATTATCCAACTACCAAACTACATTGAATTGTATGAATTGGTGTATGCAATGGATAAATCATTGATTCAACATGTGGTTGAAACCGAAGGTGCCATCTTATTTGACATCATTGATTTCATTGAAACTGAAGAAAAAGACCCAGAAATGGTACTTAATTTCATTGAATTGATGGTCGACCATGTGATGGATTATAGAGGATTGATCCGTAGCGATATGGATTTAGCATTTGTCACTACATGGGTCAACACATTGAAATTACCGATGATGGGCGTATGTGTCCAAGGTGGTATTGATGATGATTGCGATGGCATATTTGAAGACTTGAAGCCACACCTCATTGAAGTCATTATGAATGTCTTAGAATTGGAAGAAGCTGTCATGACTGAACTCGATGGCGTCTCTAATATCTACACACAAATCAATCTGTGGGGCGTTGAATTTGAAACGGGTCTAATGATTCATGTCATATTGTCACTCGATGCAGTATTGGATCAAAAACGTGCACTAATCGATGAAACCATCGCGATTGTTTTGGATGATATTTTAGGCAACACCGATGTTCAAGCGTTGCTTCAAATTGACGCTCAAATGTTGATTGAAATCGAAGCCGATATCAACGATGGTATCGCACACATCGACTCAGAAGCTGACCGCATTGCCGGATACGCATTCAATAACTTAACCCCAGAACAACTCGATGATATCCATCAATTCTTCGCAATGTTCATGAATGAAAAAGAACCAATTATCATTAATTAGTTTAAAAAGCTTAGAATAAGCACCGGATTCGGTGCTTATTTTTTTTCTCTTATGGTAACATAAAAGCAAGAGGTGATCGTATGCATGTCATCGAAATCGAACGCTTAAAGAAATATTACGGTACTAAACGTGGGCTTGAATCCGCGAGTCTTTATGTCAAACCAGGTGAGATATATGGGTTTATTGGACCCAATGGGGCAGGGAAAACAACCCTCATCCGTATTTTGGTTGGTTTGTTACCAAAAGATGAAGGGGTTGCTAAAGTCTTAGGGATGGATTGTAAAATGGCAGAATCACACATTCACCAAAAAATTGGTTATATGCCTTCAGAAGCGGCATTTTTCCCCGAATATAAGGTCAAAGAATTGATTGAATTCTTTTCAAATATCCGAAAACCAAACCCTGAATATGTTCAAAAATTGATAGATACTTTAGACATCGATGTCGAAAAACCGTTTCAAGCGTTATCCTTTGGTAATAAGAAAAAAATCGGTATTTTGATCGCTTTGATGCATGAACCTGAACTGTTGATTTTAGATGAACCCACCACAGGGTTAGACCCACTCATTCAAAAGCAGTTTCTAGCACTATTATTAGATTTAAAAAAACGTGGTAAAACCATCTTTTTATCTTCACATGTGCTGTCAGACATTCAAAAAGTATGTGACCGGGTAGGCCTCATCAAAAATGGTGTGGTTATCTTAGAAAACGACATGCATGTGCTTAAAAAAGAAGAACACAAAGTCATCGAATTCAGTCCATATCAACCGATTCAAATTGAAGGTATGACGGATTTAATTGAAACACCACAAGGCGGTACGTTCAAATACCAAGGTCCGATGAAGCCTTTGTTGAGCCTGTTGAGCACATACGATTTTAATGATGTGGTGATCCGTGATGTCACTTTGGAGGAAATATTCTTAAGTTACTATGAAAGTGAGCATACCCATGTATAAAACACTCTTACAAATGGAAATTAGACGCAACTTTAAATCGACCTTATTATGGTCTATTGGCGTATCAACGATGATTTATCTGATCATTGTATTGTACCCACTTGTTAAAGATATATACGCACAAATTCCTGAAGAGTTGATGGCCATCTTAGCCCAATTCGGTGGCGCACCTGAGGATGTTTTAGAGTATTACGCGACCGAAGGGGCAATGATGTTACAACTCTTTGGTGCGATTTTCGCAGCGATGTTGGGATTTAATTTAATCGCAACCTTTGAAAAAGAACGTTTAGCTGAAGTCATGTATACCCAAGGCGTATCAAAAAAGACGTTTTATTTATCCAAACTGACGATACTTCTGATCATGGTATTTGGATTCACAATCGTGAATGCTTTAATCGGTTATTTGGGGTTTATCACGATCGATGAACGATTCAGTTTTGGGGATTATATGTGGTTTTCCTTGTTAAACGGCCTAATGTATCTGTATGTCGCTATCCTTGGGTTTATCCTGGCTTTAATACTGGATAAAGACATCAAAGCGATGGTAGCGATTGCGATACCACTGCCATTATATATTCTCGCGATATTATCGACTTTAACGGACAATGCGTGGTTAAAGGCACTCAAATACATCTCACCGTTTACTTTTTCAGACCCCGTTGCCATCCTCAAAAACCAAGACCCGTTCGAATACATCAGTTTCTTGGTATTTACTGGGATTGCCATCCTTGGTTTGGTCTATGGATATTATAAATATCAGAAGCGGATTTCAGTTTCTTAATCCTTGAGTTTTTTGAAAACAAAATGAAACAAGTTATGGTATACTGTTTAAGTAAGGGAAGGTGATTGTATGTCATGGGGTAACGAATCTAGAATCATCGGCGAAAAAGTCAATGTCGTTGGTGAGAAAGAAATTGGCGTCATCACAAGAATCGATGTTGATCGTCGTCTCGTGTACGTTTTATTCAAACGTATGAGAGAAGTGGCGTATCCATATCCAGAAGCGTTTGAACAAAACTATTTGATTTTAAAACTGAACGCAAACAAATAATCTACCTCTGCGTGGATTATTTTTCTTAAGGGGGTTACCATGTTTCCTAACTACAAGCATTCCATCTTAAATGTATCAGCAACCTTATTAAAACATTATGGCATCGATACCCACCACAGTACCTTAGAAATCCTCAAACCCTACTTGGAAAATAAACAGCACATCATGCTGATTTTACTCGATGGGATGGGGATCAATATTCTAAAAAATATCGATGAAAATTCATTACTTAGAAAACATGTTAAAACCGCGCTCACATCGGTTTATCCACCGACCACGGTCGCGGCGACAACCTCTGTACTTTCAGGCTTAACACCTTATGAACATGGCCATGTGGGTTGGACCCAATACAACCGTTTTGAGGATTGTCACACCGTTGTTTTTTTGAATAAGGACTTTTATGACGATACCCACCTATTGAAAGAAGACTTCAAAAATACGTATTTGAAATACGAAACGATTTTAGAGAAAATTCAAAAGAAGAATCCAAAATTATACGTTAAAAAACTATTTCCAGATTTTGAAGTGAATGGGTTTAGTAGCTTTGATTTGATGGTGGATGAACTCATTTCAATCTCTAAACAACCCGCATCATTTACGTATACCTATTGGACAGAACCCGATTATACCATCCACGATGAAGGTGTATTCAATGACAAAGTCAAAACACAACTCGAGTTTTTAAATCAGCAAATATCGAGATTGTATGCATCTGTTACCAAAGATACTTGCATCATCGTGATTGCTGACCATGGATTGGTCGATGTCGAAGGCATCCCTTTATATCAACACCCAATTTTAGAATTGCTCGATAAAAAACCGTCGGTAGAGCCGAGAAGTACAGCTTTTTTCGTTAAAAAAGGATTGGAAAAAACATTTAAATCTCAATTCGAAGCAAATTTTTCAAATCAATTTACATTGATGACTAAACAAGAAGTATATGATTCAGGCATCCTAGGGTTTGGACAAAAACACCCCTTGCTCGATGATTTCATCGGCGATTATATGGCTTTATCACAGGACAAATACATGTTTAAAATCAAAGAACACAGTACGTTCAAAGCACACCACGCAGGGATCCATCCCGATGAGATGATGGTACCTTTGATTATTTTAGAAAAGTGAGGACTTTATGGCAACCAAGAAGAAAACAACCACCCCACAAAAACAATTAAAACGGGTTGTAAAGAAAAAAGTTCAAAAACACCCAGAGATTCAAATAGCACTCATCGTTTTGATCATCGCAGCAGCGGTTGTATACTATTTTTTCTTTTATAACCCACCAGTCACCCAAACCTATGGGTCAGAACAAAACGCGGAAGGTTATTACTACTATACCCTCGTTGAAAATAACACCTATTATTATGAAGCCAACAACGACGTTGGTGATGAACTCAAAAACACACTACATACCATCTTAAATACAGGGTTTAACCCTACCTCCTATGATGAAGCGAGACAAATCTTAGGGGTCGCTGATGCCTTACTCGATGACCCAACTCGGGTGCTCGCGATTTATAATTCAGCGACGGTTTCATCGACGTGGGACGGCACCACCTGGACAAGAGAACATGTCTGGCCAAATTCAAGACTAGGCATCCCTCGCGTGACAGGTTCACAGCGTAACCAAGCCTCAGACTTACATAATTTAAGGGCCATCATCCAATCGGTGAATTCCTCCCGCAGTGACCGTATATTTACGGCAGGTAGCGGTTCAAATGGTGTCAATGCCGATGGGGGTTATTACCCAGGTGATGACCATAAAGGCGATGTCGCGAGAATCCTCTTTTATATGGCCACCATGTATGACTTTCTAGAACTCGCCGATGACGCTTTTGAATCTGGTGAAACGTATACCATGGACCGTGTTACGATGGGTAAATTATCTGTTTTACTCGATTGGCATAAAACGGACCCAGTCGATGCCTTCGAAGTGAAAAGAAATCAAACCATCTTTGAAGCCCAAGGCAACCGTAATCCATTCATTGATAAACCCGAATATGTTCATCTCATCTGGGAAAATAAAACCATTCAAGAGTTAACCAAAATAGAAGAATCCACTTTGTTGCCAAGTTACCGTTTGAACTTCTTGATGTTTACGATTTAAATCAAAAAAAGCCTACTCGTTTGAGTTAGGCTTTATCTTTTAAATGGTACACCCTCACGGGCTCGAACCGTGGACCCAATGATTAAGAGTCATTTGCTCTACCAACTGAGCTAAGGGTGCATTTTTTCAGCACGAATATGATAACATACTAATTTTTTAAAATCAACCCTTATATACGAAAAAAGTTTTGGGTAATTGGGGTATTTGTTGTATAATAGAAAATAATCTATTAAGGAGGCGAGTCTATGGTCGATTTATTTACAGCGTATCAGCCTAAATCGGACTTAGAGTTGGCCGATTTAGCCTATATTATGGACGCGATTAAGCATTATGGTAATGATTTATTCGACAGACACCCAGCGATGCATTTCTCATCATCAGCCATGATTTTTAACGCCAATATGACTAAAACCTTGCTCATATATCATAAATTGTATGATTCATGGGGATGGACTGGTGGTCATATGGATGGTGAACAAGACTTTTTAAAAGTTGCCATCAAGGAAGCCAAAGAAGAAACAGGTTTAACCCAGTTAACACCTAAAAGCGTGCATCCGGTCAGCATCGAGGTCTTGCCTGTATGGTTTCACTATAAAAAAGGCAGACCCATCTCGTCACATTTACATTTGAATGCATCCTTCATATTGATTGCAGATGAATTTGAACCACTCAAACAAAACGAAGAAGAAACCCATGGGGTACAATGGGTAGACATATCTAAGATTACAGAATACGTATCGGAACCAGAAATGATGCCGATCTATACTAAAATCATCGAAAGGGGATTATTATGAAAAAAGCGATATTATTCGATTTAGACGGTACTTTACTCAATACATTGACCGACTTAACCAACGCCATCAACCACATGTTGAGCCATTTTAACTTCGGCAAGATGACCGAAATTGGGGTACGTCGTCTCTTAGGCAATGGGGCGAGACAATTGGTTGAACTCGCGATTGGGGAAGAAGTGTCTAAAGCAGATTTTGAAACTTACTATAATTTTTATGATGCTTATTACCAAGCCCACAGCGAAGAAGCAACCGCGCCTTATGAAGGCATTGTTGAAGTACTGGATACCTTAAAAAAACGGGGTTACCGTATGGCCGTGATTTCAAATAAACAGGATGCTGCAGTTAAGCAACTGGTTGAACGTAAATTTCCTGGCGTATTTGAATTCGCCTTAGGTGTTACCGATGATGACATCAAAAAACCAGACCCAAGAATGGTCGAAAAAGTCTTAAAAGCGATGAATTTAAAACCAAGTGAAGTGTACATGGTGGGGGATTCCGAAGCCGATATTGAAACAGGCAAAAATGCGAAACTTGAAGTGGTAGCGTGTTTATGGGGTTTCAGAGACATGAAGGATTTGGCACCACTCAAACCTGAATTCATTGTGGGTAAGCCATACGATATTTTGAAAGTCATATAAGAAAAATGGGAAATCCGTTGTGGATTTCCCTTTATTATTTTCTTATGCCGTTTTTATTGAAACGTTTGTGTAATTGGATTTCAACCAGTGGAATGACTAAGATGAGTAATGAGATTTGAACATAGATTTGAATCATAATAAAATCTTCCACATAGGTCCAATCTTTCAATACTAGTGGTAACAGAATTGATGATGGCAAGATGCCTACCCCAAAAATCAACCAAATGTGACCAGCCACACGGTGGGCATAGTCCCAGGTTTGTTGGTTCTTCATCGACATATGGGTACGATAACCTACCCACCCATTCACCTTTTTGGGAGGTTTATAAACAAAGATCCACCCGAATAGAACATGGTTAATGATAAGATGAGGGTGGTAATAATCGAAGCGATGATCATGATAACCTCCAACAAAAATAACAATCTTTAGGATACTACATAGGGAGATACAATTCAGCCACTAAACGGTGTATTTGATGATGAGGTAACCATAACCAGGGACTTCAAATGTATCGCCTGAAACATTCAAATGGGTTTCGATGTTGATCCCACGGATTTCTTTCGGTAGTTTCACACAGTGGGATTGTTCATCGCTATTCAAGATGAATAATAACGTGTCTTTACCGTGTTTTTCATAAGCAATCGTTTGGTCTTCATTATCGAATGTGACCCATCTGAAATCAGATGAACCAAAAGCATCGTTTTTCTTACGATAATCAATCAATTGTTTGATACGGGATTTAAAGTGTAAGTCTTGACGAGATTCGTCCCAAATCATACACCTGCGGTTGTCTGGGTCGTGGTCACCCGTCATCCCGATTTCACCCCCATAATAAATGGTAGGTGTACCAGGGAAGGAGAACATGAATAAATAACTTAAGAAGGCCAAATCTTTGTTTTCTTTCGAACGGTGTAAGATGCGACCTGTATCGTGAGAATCGACCAAGTTGAACATATTTTCTGTGATTTGTTGTGGGTAAGAAGTAATTAATTTATTGGTTAAACGGACCAGTTCAGAAGCGGGAATTCTTGGGATATTGACATCATGTCCAAAGAATTGCCAAATCAAATAAATGAGCTCATAATTCATCACCGTATCGATTTGCTCACCACCCAGCCAAGGGAAAGAATAATCCCAGTTTTCACCGAAGATGAAAGCATCCGGTTTGGCTTGTTTGACGGTTTGTCTGAAGGCACGCCAGAAGTCATGCGAGACTTCATTCGAAACGTCCAAACGCCAACCATCGATATCGTATACCTCAATCCAATAACGCGCCACATCCAGCAAGTGTGCACGTGCGAGTGGGTCTTCGGTATTCCATTTTGGCATATAAGGGGTAAACGCGAAGGTATGATAGTTTGGTATTAATCCGCGTTTATAGACAGGTTTACCATTGTCATTTAAATCAAAGTTCAACATTGGTTCGTCTTTAACAAAGAAGCTGTTATAGTATTTGGATGCCTTACCATATTTAATGACGTCTTGGAAGAAGGGGTGGTCATACCCGCAGTGGTTGAATACCGCGTCTAAGACCACTTTAATGTTACGTTTGTGAGATGCTTGAACCAAACGTTTGAAGTCTTCATTCGTACCAAAAGCAGGGTCAATCGTCATATAATCGGTGGTGTCGTACTTATGGGCACTCGGGGCTTTGAAAATCGGTGTGAAATAGATCCCAGTGATACCCAAATCGACCAAATAATCGAGTGAATCAATGATCCCTTGAATATTACCACCAAAAAACATATGGTTGGTGACTTTTTCAGCAGGCACACCCCACGCATGGGTCGGTTGATTGGTCGCATTAGCGCTACGTCTAAAACGTTCAGGGAAAATTTCATACCAGATCGTATCTTTAACCCAATCAGGGATAGAGATGACATCCACTTCATTCAAGTATGGGAAGTTAAAGTAATTGAAGAGGTTGTATTTTTTCTTTTGATTTGGGTCGTTTTTCAAATCATAAATTTCTCTGACACCATATAAAAATTCATCGTCTAAAATAAACGCGTATTTGATGCGTTTGTGTTCAGGTTGGATGGCTAAAAAGTAGTAATCGTATTCATGGTCAGAAAAACGTTTGACCATCTCTAAATCGTTGGCATTTTCGTGTTTCCATACCCAAACCAAATGGGCATCGTCGATCGGTTCATAACGGAAGGGGTCACCATAGACCAATTTAACGGATTTGAAATCGTTATGCGCAGTTCTTAACCAAATATGCAGTGTATTTTTATCATAAGCATAAGCCATTTCGGATTTGCTTTTATGGAGTAATGCGTGTTTGTTCATAAGTTACCTCACTTTAATGTATGGGATACACCTCTATATTATACAAAAAATTGAAACGCTTTCATCGAATATTTAAATGTAACGCATTACAACCTATTTGAAAGCCAAAAACCGAAATTGATGTGTTATGATAATCTTGGACACGAGGAGTGATGGTATGTCATTTTATGAAAAAAAATGGTGGAAAGAAGCCATTGGTTATCAAATTTATTTACGCAGCTTTAAAGATTCTAACAACGACGGTATTGGGGATATCCCTGGAATCATCGAAAAACTCGATTATTTGAAAGACTTAGGGGTTAATCTGCTTTGGATTTGCCCATTTTATAAATCGCCCATGGATGACAATGGTTATGACGTCTCCGATTTTTATGATATCTCAGAAGACTATGGGACATTAGAGGATGCGAAAAGATTGATCAGTGAAGCGAAAAAAAGAGACATCCGCATCATCGCTGACTTGGTCATGAATCAAACCTCCGATGAACACCCTTGGTTCATCGAATCGAGAAAATCCAAAGACAACCCTTACCGTGATTATTATATTTGGCAAAAAGGTAAAATCGTCGATGGTAAAGAAGTCGAACCGACCAACTGGGCTTCCTTCTTTGGTGGGTCTTGTTGGCAAAAAGATGACTTGACTGGCGAATATTACATGAAGATATTTTCCAAAAAAATGCCAGATTTGAACTGGGCTAACCCAAAGGTTCGTCAAGGGATGTTTGACATGGCCAAGTTCTGGTTGGATTTAGGAATTGATGGCTTTAGGGTGGATGCGGTCGCACACATCGCAAGAAGTACTACATTTGAAGATTCCACCATGACATCTCCAAACAAATACAAACCCGATTGGCGTAAGTTCTCGAACTTGCCGAAACTACACGACTATTTAAATGAATTCAATCAAAAAGTGTTGAAAGATTACGATGTGATGACGGTTGGTGAAGTCGGTGGTGGCGCATTACCTGCAGAAGCGATTGAATATGCGGGTTTAAATCGTGATGAACTTCACATGGTATTCAATTTTGACCACAACTGGTGTAACAACGTCTGGGACTTAAAAAACCCTGAAGATGAAGTCATCACTAATTTAGCCCATATGAAAGATATGTTTGAAAAGTGGCAAACCAATCTTTATGGAAAAGCTTGGAACCCACTGTATTGGTTAAATCATGACCAACCACGTGTCATGAGTCAATATGGTAATGTTAACAAACGTGTATTATCTGGTTCAATGCTCGCGACGGCTTTATACTTTATGTGGGGAACACCATTCATTTATCAAGGGGAAGAAATTGGGATGACCAATTACCCATTCAAGACCATCGATGACTTCAATGACGTCTCTGTGAAAAACAGTTACCAAATCGCGGTTTCTGAAGGTCAAGACCCACACCGTTTCATCGGATTCACAGCACACCGCTCAAGAGACAACGCGAGAACCCCAGTTCAATGGAAGAATGCCCCATTTGGCGGTTTCTCAAATGTTGAACCTTGGTTCCATGTCAATCCAAATTACCCTGAAATCAACGTTGAAGCGGAAGAACAAAACCCGAATTCATTGTTAAACTACTATAAGACCGTATTAAAATTACGTAAAAACCCAGCCTATAAAGATACGTTTGTGTATGGCACCTACAAGCAATACCTGAGAGATGACAAACATGTCTATAGTTATTTAAGAAGTTATCATCAACAAAATATCTTGGTCGTAACCAATTTCTTCGATGTCGAATCGAGTGTTTCGATCGATATGGATGTTCAATCTGTATTGTTATCTAATTACAATGCATCTCATTACGATTTAAGACAATTGAAACTAAGACCTTATGAATCCTTAGTCGTCCTCGTAAAATAATACCCAAAACCCATTGGGTATTTTTCTTTTTTGGTGTATAATTTAGTTAGAATAAATAAAGGACGATACCATATATGAAACGAGTAAGTACACTTTTATTGATACTGATGGGGTTATCATTGCTCAGTGGTTGTAACCAAAGGCGCGGAGCCATCGAAAAAATCACGATGGATGGGGTGTATGAACTGGCTTATTTCATCGATTCCAATTTGAATACAAGTAACAATGTCTACGATCCGTTCGAATATTATGATCGCTACGCCATTGAAATCCGTGGAACATCATTAAAAACGATGATTCGCAGTAAAAATACGCAAGACCACGACATCACCGAATATGAAATCGTTCAAGTCACAGACTTATCATTCAAGATTAGACAGGAAAGTATTGTCATGAATGAGGTATTTTATTACAACATCCAAGCAGGTGTCATTGAACTCAAAGCGGTTGAAAATTCGAAAAGACATTACATTTTTAGTAAACACACATTCACTACCTTACAAATTCCAAACGGCACCTATGAACTCACTTTAGCATCTGGTTATCATCAAGGTCAAAGCATCACCACAACCATGTATGACTATTTTGAATTCAAAATCGATGGCAACCGTATTTCTTTTGAAAGCAAACAAAGCAACGGTAATTATCGTTCAGTGAGCGGGACGTATATCGCAGGTTTATCCGGTATCGAAACCAATCTAGGGAACACCAATGAATATCTAAACTATGACCCTGTTAACCAAACGTTGACTTTTGAGTATAAACATTTTTACGCAGATAACGCATTAAATTCCAATTACATTATGGTATTTGAAATCAAGAAGTAGAAGATAGCAAATTCGAGTTTGGTATTATTAATTTTATATGAACCCATTGAAAAGGTCGTGACTACCATGAAAAAAATGATATTGTTGAGTATGATTGTTCTGTTTTCGATGCTGACGGGGTGCAGACAACGCGGGACACCTAAAGATTTAAATTTGAATGGCATTTATAAACTGGTAGACTTTATGAGTTCAAATATCAATGTCGACTTACCTGTGAATAACCCTTATGACGACAACTTTACCAGTGAAATTGAGATTGAAGATGGGTTGTTCATTATAAGAGAGATCGATAAAAATCAAAATAGTGTGGATGAACACCGTTTTGATATTACCGATCAACAAATCCATACGTTGATCATTAAGAGCCAGCTATATGGTACTTATCAAACGATTTATTACAACCTTTTTGAAGGATTGTTAGAAGCTGGTGATTATTTTTTCAATGAGTTACGAATGTTTACATATAGTAAGTATGAGGATTATGGTAACCATAATGTTACCAATGGTACCTACCTACTTGAGCATGTATCTGGCTATTATGGCGATGGTTATAGACCACAATTGAGTGATTGGCTTGAGTTTGAAATCATCATTGAAGACGATCAATATAAAATCACGATTGTTACAAGATCGAATGAACGTACCAGTGGTCAAGGCACGTATCGTTGTAATATTATTGGTTTCGAAACCACCATCCATGGCTTTCGTGAATATTTGACATATGATCCAATCAATCAAGCGCTCTCCTATCGTGAGCAAATCACTTCGAATGGCTATGGCTATGGCGATGTAGATTACCTTTATATATTCAGATTGAAAGCATAATACATCCCCCTATAGGGGATTTTTGCTTAATTTTAGCCTTTATTTTGCTCAAAATGCGATATTACAAAAAAAAAAACACATTTTTCAGTCATATGAATGTAACTTTTTTCAGATGAGTGATAAAATGTAATAAAGTTTAAAGATATGGGGTGATTTTATGAGTTTTACTGCTGCAGAAATGTTACAGTATCTGAATTATGCAGCCTTAGGGGTAATTGGACTCGCGGTATTTTGGGGGTTCATCCAAGGCTTTTACAAATCCACCTTCTTTCTTATTTGGACTGTAGGTATTTTAGTCGTTGGTTTCTTCACGATTCCAATGATTGCTGGGATGTTACTAAAAGTCGATCTCAGTGCTTATCTCGCCTCCGTTCCAATTCCAATAGAAGGATTGGTCATCACGAATATCCAAGATACAGCCATTAACTACATTATAGATATGCAACCTAACCTAGCCAACGTTTTGGTAGAAGGATCCGATGCTTTGGCATTGGTGGTCGGTATCTTACAAATGGCCGTTAGCCTTGTGTTATTCATCTTATTGTTTGTTTTGAATGCGACAGTATTCAAGTTCGTTGGTTGGATCATTTGGATGATCATTAAACCACGTAAACGCGATGAAAATGGTCGAAAGAAGAAAAAAACATTCCTTTCCCGTTTGGCCGGTGCCGGTGTTGGTGGATTAAGAGGTGCATTTTCAGTCCTCTTGATATCCATACCTTTCGCTGCGCTCGTATCGTTGAGTAGTGGTCTAGATTTAGCCACCACCATCAGCAATGAACCACAATATCAATTGATGATTGTCAACGATGAACTCATTTTGGTCGAAGTTCAACAACCGATGGCTGAAACCGATGAACTCATCGATGAATTAAAATTGTTTTTAAAAGACTACCGTACGACTTATGTCGGGATGATCGCTGGTTACGTTAAGATTGGCGATGTTGAACTCGATAACTACGTGTTTGATGAAGTCTTCAGTGTTCGTGTCAAATCTGAAAATTTGGATACACAAATTAAGTTCCGTGCTGAATTAGAAAAAGCACTGAATGCTTTAGATTTATTAATCGAAGCCAATGGCGGTTCAACCACCTTTGGGGATGACTTCATTTATAGTTTAGACCCAGAAACTGCAGCAGAAGTTTTTGGTTTAATTACCAACTTAGACATCATCGAAGTAGTAATCCCGATTGGTCTAGAATATTTGATCAACAGTGGTGATTTCAATGAGATGTTGGAAGGTTACGAAGATTTATTTGATTTAGAGGATTTAAAAGCCATCGATTTCATGGGAGACTTGGGTCTTTTGGGCGATGTTTTTGTCAACGCTTTGACCTTGGTTCAAGCTCAAGACGTGCCAATGGAAGAACTCAATTATTTCTTATTCGATGGTGATACCGTTGTGAGCATTTTTGAAGCCCTTGGTGAATTGGATTTAATTGAATACGGCCTTCCTATTGGATTAAACTTCTTAATCCAATCCGAAGCTGTTCAACAAACATTTACCGATTTAGGCATCACTACCGATGATATCACTTTACCAACAGGTGAAGAACTACAAGATGATTTCGCAAACATCGCGAATATTTACCTAGCAGTTCAAGCGATGGGATTCACATCGATGGATGATTTTGAAACTTTGACAGACCCTGCCGTTTTGGCTGCCATACCTGACCAAGCGATTGCAGATTTGTTTGATGCGATCTTTGCATTCTCGATCATTGAAAATAACTCAGCTGTGGCTTCCCAATATATTTTCAATTTTATTGCCGAAAGCTTACCACCAGAATTCCAAGGGTTAATTACGTTAAATGATATCTCTAGTAACTTCAATGCGGGTGAAATTACCAATTTAATCTTATTGGCCAAAGTGGTCATCAGCACGGGTATCATGGAATTGATCGACCAATCGGAAAATCCAGACTACAGTGTAATTTTATCTGATGAAAACATCGCAGCGATTGTTGAAAAAATCAGTGCATCGAACTTAATCACTTCTAAGATGAGCGAAGTTATTGCACAGTTATTATCAGGTTTAAATTTAGGTGTTACTTTGGTTATTCCTGAAACCATCGATTGGGCAGAAGAATCTGGACGAACTGAGTTGACAGCGTTACTCAAAGGTGCCCGTGAAATCTTAGCATCTGACATCATTTCTGGTGACTTAAGTGCACTTAATGACACCATGGCGGATAACTTAGCTGCTTATATATCAGACTCTATCGTCATTCGTTATAACTTAAATGCCATATTCGAAATGGCCTTATCAAGCCAACAAGGCTTAGCAGATTATGAAATTGCCTTACCTGAATCGTGGGAAGATTGGACAGAAACTGAAATCAACTCCTTGTTGAAAGCAGCCATTATTCTTTCAACCGCAGGTAGTGACCCATCTGCATTGCTTTCTTTAACCGAAACACAAATCAACACCATTGCGAAATCCAAAGTCATCGCAAATACATTTAGAAATGTGTTCTTGACGATGGTCGATGAGGGTGGAGACTTAGACGGTCTATTGTTCGTCCCTGAAGGGTTGACTTGGTTCTCAACCGAAAATACCACAGGCGAATTAGAATACCTATTATTAGCGTTACAAGCCATCATTCCTGAAGGTACTGAAATCGATCAAATCAATGTAGATTTAGATACATTGATGACTGCGGATGTTGACGCGTTATTGCGTTCTAAAGTCATTGAAATGACCTTGGTGGAAACCATTGTTCCAATGATTGAATCCGGTGATTTATCAGCATACATCAGCACCACATTGCCAAATGGCGATGATTATGTGTGGTATCAAGGTGTCGATGAATCATACCCTGAAGGCGACCTCAAACCATTATTACTCGCCATTCAAGGGTTATCCGATTTAGGCATTTCTTTTGATAGTTTAGATTATGATTCGATTACCGCCGCATTGTCGGATGAAGAATCGATTCAAGACTTGAATGATCTATTATTATCCTCACGCGTTTTACACAGTTCACTTGATAAACTATTCACTGAAGTTTTGACCACCAGTGGTTTAGACGTCACACTCGATAACAGTGATGATCCAACCTTCTGGCAAGGTACGGAATCTGAAGACGGTGAATTGATCAAATTACTCCGTGCCGTTCAATTGATAGGTACAGATGAACTCGATCCGAACACAATCAGTAGCCAATTCTTGACGGATTTACTAGATACAGAGTCTACGATTGTTCGCGTCTTAATTTCAAACGTTATTAAAGACACGATTACAAATATCCCTGCAGGTGCATTGGATGCAGATGGTAACATCACACAAGTAGAATTAAGAGCGATTGCCACAGCGTTATCGCAATTCGGTTCTGTCGATGAAATCTCATCTATTGATCCTGCAACGGTTGATGCTGATATGTTATCTGACCTATTAGATGCTGGTTCATTGATTGTTAATCGACAAATTTCGGATGCAATCAAAGGTGCAGTTACCAATATTCCAGACGCAGCGTTGGATGCTGAAGGCGATATTACAACCACTGAACTTAGAGCGATTGCAGATGCATTGTCACAATTTAATTCCATCGATGAAATTTCCAATATCGATGCGACCACCGTGGATGCAACCATGTTAAGTAACCTACTCGATGCCGGTTCACTCATCATCAATCGCCAAATCTCAGATGCGATTAAAGGTGCCATCACCGACATTCCAGCCGATGCGTTAGATGCTGAAGGCGATATTAAAGGTACCGAACTCAGTGCAATCGCCGTTGCATTAAGCAATTTTGGTTCTGTCAATGAGTTATCTAACATCGATGCGAATACCATTGATGGTGACTTATTAAATGACCTCTTAGATGCAGGATCCTTAATTGTGAATCGTCAAATCTCGATTGCGATTAAAGGTGCCATTACGGATATTCCAGCCGGTGCTCTTGATGCAGATAATCACATCACTGTAACTGAACTTAGAGCGATTGCTACGGCGTTGTCTAACTTCAATTCCGTAAATGAACTTTCAAGCATCAGTGCAAACGACATCACATCGGCATTGTTGATTGACCTATTGGATGCGGAATCATTGATTGTTAATCGTCAAATTTCAGTCGCAGTTAAGGGTGCCATCACAGACATCCCAGCTGGCGCATTGGATGTTGATAACCACATCACCGAAACTGAACTTAGAGCCATCGCTACTGCATTGTCTAACTTTACATCTGTCAATGATATGGCAAATATCAATGCTAATGACATCACATCTACATTCTTAACTGACTTGTTAGCTGCGGATTCACTCATTGTCAACCGTCAAATCAGCATCGCTGTTAAGGGTGCCATCACAGACATCCCAGCAGGCGCATTGGATGCAGACAACCACATCACAACAGTAGAACTCAATGCGATCGCAACCGCTCTATCTAATTTCACCTCTGTCAATGATATGGCGAACATCGATGCAAGTGACATCAATGCAACGTTCTTAACGAACTTGTTGGATGCTGAATCGATCATCGTCAACCGTCAAATCTCTACTGCAGTCATTGGTTCAGGCTTAGACATTCCAGCCGCTGCCCTTGATTCTGCTCAAGATGTGAAAGAAACCGAACTCAGAGCATTGGCAGCTGCCCTTGTCCATGTAGGTTCTGTTGACCAAGTATCGAGCATTGATGCGAACAGCATTAACTCGACTTACCTAACTAATTTATTGGATGCTGAATCGTTAATCGTCAACCGTCAAATCAGTTCAGCCATCATCAATTCGACCATCGATGTACCTGCCGCTGCGAAAGAAACTGCAAGCGACATTTATGAAACCGAACTCAGAGCGTTAGCTGCTGCGTTGGTACACATCGGTTCCGTCAATGATGTTGGAAATATTGATTCAGCCGACATCGATTCTACATTCTTAACCAACTTGCTTGCTGCCGATTCAATCATCGTGAATCGTCAAATCAGTTCAGCCATCATCGATTCTGGCTTGGATATCCCATCCGATGCATATGAAACTGTAGATGACATCACATTGACTGAACTCAATGCATTGGCAGACGCATTACAATACATTTCTGGTGGCGTTGCTGGTATTTCGAACTTAACAGCAAGCACCATTACAGGTTCTATGATCACTGACTTGCTCAACGCAAACTCTGTCATCGTTAACCGTCAAATCAGTTCTGCAATCATTACTGCAGGATTGACAACAGGTAATACCGATGCCATCGATAACAGCGTTGGTCCAAGAAATGGTGAAGTGAAGAACATTGAAATGGTCGGATTGGCAGAAGCTTTAACCGCAATGGGTCCTACAACCACTGTAGCTGATCTATCTGGCTTAAGCCCAGCAACCGTAGCGTCATTAGATGACGAAACCATCGATATTATGTTTGGTGCAAACTACACCATCATTTACTACAAACTTGAAGCAGAAATGAGAAATAATGCATTCTATGTAATGACCCTTGATAACTCCGATTATGAAGGTGGTAACCCATCGAACAGAATTCTCAGAACCACATTGGCCGCTGACCTCAAGTCTGGTGCTTACGTTTAATCCTTAGTATCAAAGATTCCCTCATCGAAAGATGGGGGAATTTTTTTGTGGTCTATGGGGATGTTTTGTGTTATCATACTTTTAGGTGATACCATGATTTATACCTTAGGATTTATCCGTTTTCAGGATGAAATACTGCTCATCAACCGTATGAAACAACCGTGGAAAGGTTGTTGGAATGGGGTTGGTGGTAAAGTTGAATTGAATGAAAATATCCAAGTATCGATGCAGCGTGAGATCAAAGAAGAAACAGGTATTTTTGTCCCATTAGAACACATGATATACAAAGGTAGACTCACTTGGGAACCCAATGATGGCAGCTTTTTATATTTGTTTTTGATGGATGTCAAACAAAAAATCGATACCCCTGTCGTCACCGATGAAGGCATACTTGCATGGCGTAAAATCGATTGGATCTGTGATAAGAACAATTTAGGTGTCGCTTTCAACATCCCTTATTTTTTACCGACATTATTAGATAGTGGCATACACCATTACCACTGCATATTTGATGGCAATCGTCTTTTGGATGTCATCATCAAACCGGAGGATACCCATGTTTGAATTTTATCTAGGGTTAGGCATCTTAGTTGTGATTGTTATCGCGATTATTGTTGTCATCGAACTCAATAAACAAAAATTTGTGCGTGCCATTGAACATCAATTGAAGCAACACGGTACTTTAGAACATACCAAGGTTAATAGTTATCAATACATACTTAAAACAAAAGATAGAACCATTCTCATCCGTTTGATTTATGCACCCAGTGTCAATGAAGTCTCCTTTAATTCAAAAAGGCATTGGCAGTTGTTTTCATCCTCAGGTAAAAAAATGATTGAAACCCATGGTTTTCAGGATATCGAAGGCGACAAACTCTTATTAATTTACCCTCAACCAGGGAAAATTGTCAAATACATCAATGAGAATGAAGTGGTATTCGTCAAACCAGGGATGGATGTTTTTGGAATGCATGCTATCCATATCAATCAAATCGACCAATATTTCCAATAAGAGACCTACGTTGTCTCTTTTATTTTTGTTTAAATTGTGGCTTTTTAGCACGAAAGATTGAAATAGAGTGTGTTATAATCTTAAAGGACATAGGTGATTATATGAAATATAAAGTAATGAGAAAACAATTCAATTCAGACGAATGCTTTGTCTGTGGTATCCATAATGATGCAGGATTAAAAACGGCTTTCTATGAACTAGAAAATGGCGTCCTAGTGACAATTACACGCGGTGACAACTTTCATCAAAGTTATCCCAACCGGATGCATGGTGGCATCATTTCTGCTTTATTAGATGAAACCATTGGTCGTGCGATGAGCATCACTGAACCTGAAACATGGGGTGTTACCATTAAATTAGAAGTATCCTACCGTAAACCAGTACCACTCGATGAAGACATCGTGGTTTGTGGGTGGATTACGAAAAATAAAGGCATGACATTCAAAGGTAAAGGTCTGATTTTAGCAAGCGATCGAAAGACCGTTTTAGCCACATCCGAAGGTACCTATTTTAAACAAAATATCCATGAAATCATCGGTGAACACCGCCTTACAGGCTGGCAGTACATCGAGGATGTGCATGCAGTAACGGAGATTGAGCTGGATTATGAGTTTGCTAGAAGTGAATGATTTATCATTCCGTTATGACAATAATGATTTACTCTTAGATGCCAATGTGCGTCTATTCATCAATGACCACGCTGTCCTAGTTGGACCGAATGGTGCAGGTAAAACCACACTACTAAATTTACTCAATAAAGGTTTATCGCCGGATAAGGGGACCATCACCTGGTTAGAACATACTAAAGTGGGGTATTTGGACCAATATGCCAAGATTGACCCCAATATATATGTCGGGGATTACTTACTCACTGTATTTAAACCGTTGTTTGAAAAAGAAAAAGAGATGGAAAACTTATACCTAAAAGTCGGTGAACTTGAAGGTATTGAGATGGAAAGAGCACTGAATATCGCCAGTTCAATCGGGGATTATCTCATTGAAAAAGACTTTTATGCCATGAAATCCAAACTTGGAAACATCATCCATGGTTTAGGCTTAGAAATGTCCATTTTAGATACCCAAATCAAGTACTTATCAGGTGGGATGCGTGCCAAAATCATCTTAGGAAAACTCTTGTTGGACGAATCTGACATATTATTACTCGACGAACCAACGAACTTCCTAGACATTAAACACATCGAATGGTTAACCAAGTTTTTACAAGGCTATGAAAAAGCATTTTTGGTGGTATCCCACGATGAAGCATTTCTTAGAGCCATCGCGAATACAGTCATCGCCTTAGAGAATAAAGGTTTGACGCGTTATAAAGGTAATTTTGACTATTACTTAGCTGAACGTGCTTTACGTTTTGAACAAGTTTCTAAACAATATGAATCACAACAAAAATTCATCAAGAAACAAGAAGAATTCATTCAAAAAAATATTGTGCGAGCATCCACAACGAAACAAGCTCAAAGTGTGAGAACCAAACTTCAAAAATTAGAACGTATTGAAAAACCGACCAAACAAAAAGAACTCAAGTTTCATTTCCCGTTTTCGAAAGATACTGGTAGAGATGTCTTGATTTTGAAAGACCTGGAAATTGGATACTCAAAATCATTACTTAAACCAATCACCATGACCATCAAAAAGAATACCAAAGTCATCATTACGGGTAAAAATGGGGTAGGTAAATCCACACTCATCAAGACCATCATGGGGTTAAATCCAGCATTGGCAGGGTCTTTTAAGTGGATTGATACCGCTCAAATATCCTATTTTGAACAGGAATTTACATACGATGAATCATTAACCGCGGTCAACCTTTGTTTTGATTTGTTACAAAATATGGACAAACTCCAAGTATATACGTTATTAGCCAGATATGGTGTATCAAGAGACATGGCTGACAGACCACTAAAAAGCCTCTCAGGGGGTCAAAAAACAAAAGTAAGACTCGCTTTAATGAGTCAAAAGAAGTCCAATGTGATCGTCTTAGATGAGCCGACCAATCACTTGGATCATAATGCAAAAGAAGCGCTTAAACAAGCCATCATGGCTTTTCCAGGTGTCGCGATTGTGGTATCGCATGACAAGTCATTCCACGATACATTTGATGCGACACAGTTAGAATTGAAGGGATAATTATGTTAAAAAAATTGATCGGTACCAAGGCATTCTACCGTGAAGTCTTAGGTATTGTTTTACCTATCATGATCCAACAAGGGATCACCACATTTGTCGGTTTACTCGACAACATCATGGTTGGACAATTGAATGAGAATGCGATCGCAGGGGTCGCGATTGCCAACCAAATTATGTTCATTGTTTTAATTTGTTTCATCGGCGGTCTGGCAGGACCTGGTATATTTGTAGCTCAATATTTTGGTGCCAAAGATGAAGAAGCGTTAAAACAAGCGTTTCGAGCGAAAGTCATTCTCGCGACCTTCGTGACAATCATCGCGATGGCGATATTGTTAATTTTTAAAGAACCGATGATCACAGTGTTTGCTAAAAATGATCCAGGTTCAGTCGGTGCGTTCAACCCAGAAGTCATTCGATATGGGGTACAGTACTTGACCATCATGGCATTTTCATTGCCTGTGTTGGCCATCATTCAACTGTATGCATCGACATTTAGAGAAATTCGTGAGACCAGTGTACCGATGATGGCAGGGATCATTTCCGTGGTCATCAATTTTGTCTTCAACTATTTACTCATTTTCGGTAAATTAGGCTTACCAGCACTAGAAGTTGAGGGTGCAGCCATCGCAACCGTTATCGCGAGAGTAGTTGAGGCTTCCATCCTGTTATACATCGCTTATCGTAATCGTATGATTTTTGCACAAGGCATATTTACACACTTCCATATAGAAGCCAAACGCTTCAAATTGATGGTTAAAAAAACCATGCCGTTATTGACCAATGAATTGTTGTGGTCATCGTCGATTTTAGTCATCATGTTGGCTTATGCTCAACGCGGGACTTCCGTTTACGCGGCATTTGCCATTTCTAGCGCGGTCTCTAATCTATTCTTCATTGTATTTGGAGCACTCGCCACAGGGATATCCGTCATGGTAGGTAATGAATTAGGCGCAAACCAAATTGAACTTGCCAAAGAAAATGCCTTCAAACTGCTGTTCTTAACCATTGTTGTTTGCTTATCGTTTGGTGCCATTTTGGCGATTATAGCGCCTTTCGCTCCTTATTTATATAATGTAACCGATGGCGTTAGAACCATGGCAACACAATTCATGTGGGTGGTTGCATCCTTAATGTGGGTGTTCGCATTCAACGCAGGTATATTCTTTGTTTTAAGAGCGGGTGGTATGGTCATCTTAACGTTCTTATTTGACGCAACCTTTGCTTGGGTGATTACCGTGCCTTTAGCAGTCGTATTGTCTATCTATACGGATTTACCGATTTTATTGGTATACGCACTGGTTGAAGGGGTCAGTATCATCAAAGGCATCATCGGGATGCAATTTGTGAAAAGTGGCAAATGGGCGAGAAATCTTACCCATCATGAAAACGCTATCTAAAAATCCTTTGATTAGTAGTAAAATCCGTTTCAAAACCTTGAAAAAAATAGGTAACGGTGTTAAGATGTTTATGGATTAAACCAAAATAGGAGGAAGAAATGAAAAAAGTAGTAGTTGCATTAGTAGTTGCAGTATTGGCTTTAGCATTGGCTGCGTGCGGTCAAAAGAGAACGTATGAAATCGCTCTTGTTACCGACGTAGGTACCATCAATGACAAATCATTTAACCAAGGTTCATGGGAAGGTGTCGTTAAATACGCGAAAGAAAATAAGATTTCTTACAAGTATTATCAACCTGATACCAAATCTACAGAAGATTATGTAGAATCCATCGAAATCGCTATCGAAAACGGTGCGCAAATTGTCGTTACACCAGGATTCTTATTTGAAAATGCAATTTGGCTTGTTCAAGATGAACATCCAGAAGTTAAATTCATCTTACTAGATGGTGCACCACACAACGTTACTGACTGGGATACCATGGCAACCGTTGATGGTTCTGCTCCAAACTTTGATATCGCAGACAACGTATTCAGCATTTTCTACGCTGAAGAAGAATCCGGTTTCTTAGCGGGTTATGCTGCAGTTAAAGAAGGCTTCACTAAATTAGGTTTCATGGGTGGTATGTCTGTACCAGCCGTTGTTAGATTCGGTTATGGATTCGTTCAAGGTGCGAACTATGCTGCCAATGAAATGGGTCTTGCGAATGGTGCAATCACCATCAAATACGAATATCTAAACTCATTCGCACCAGATGCTGCACACCAAACTAAGGCTGCATCATGGTATACTGCAGGCACTGAAGTTATTTTCGTTGCTGCCGGTGGCGCTGGTAACTCCGTTATGAAAGCCGCTGAAGGTATCGCTAACAAGTATGTTATCGGTGTTGACGTAGACCAAAAAGCAGAATCCGAAAGAGTCATCACATCTGCGATGAAAGAATTGGGTAACTCTGTTTATCAAACACTTGAAAAGATTTATGACGACAACGCAACTGGTGGTACATCTGTAACACTAGACGCTGCTGTGGATGGCATCGGTCTTCCAGCTGATTTCTCAAGATTTGACACATTCACTGAAGCAATGTATAATACCATTTTTGGTAAAGTTGAAGGCAAACAAGTCACAATTCTAAAAGACAAAGATGGTCAAGGTAATGCCATTGCTGTGACTGCATTAAACGTTCCAAAAGTTACACTAGAAGTCATTAGCTAATTTATAGTTCTCAGAAAGCACCTTTTGAAGGTGCTTTTTTTTCATCAATATATGATTTTATATTTTATATAATATTTTTATCACTGGCTTTAGAAAACGCTTTTTCATGATATAATATGATAGATAAAATGAGGTGAATTGAATGTCCTATGTTATTGAAATGCTCAATATTACCAAGCGATTCCCAGGCATCATCGCCAATGATAATATTACATTGCAAGTAAAAAAAGGCGAAATCCATGCACTACTCGGGGAAAATGGTGCAGGTAAATCCACTTTGATGTCTGTACTCTTCGGTTTATATCAACCTGAAGAAGGGATCATAAAAGTCAATGGTGAAGAAGTAAAAATTAAAAACCCAAACGATGCGAACGCATTGAAGATTGGGATGGTGCATCAGCATTTTAAGCTTGTACACAACTATTCTGTGGTTGAAAACATCATTTTAGGTAGAGAAGAAACCAAAAATGGTTTCATCAGCCTAACCGATGCAAAAAAGAAAATCGTTGAACTTTCTCATCGCTATAAGCTTAAGATTGACCCTAATGCCAAAATCCAAGACATCACCGTCGGGATGCAACAACGTGTTGAAATTTTAAAAATGCTTTACCGTGACGCCGATATTTTGATTTTTGACGAACCAACCGCGGTACTTACGCCACAAGAAATCGAAGAATTGATGAAGATTATGAAGGATATGATCCATGAGGGTAAATCCATCATTTTAATTACGCACAAATTGAATGAAATCAAAATGGTCGCTGACCGTTGCACGGTATTGCGTAAAGGTAAATACATTGGGACGGTGGATGTCAAATCGACATCTGTAGATCAAATGGCTGAAATGATGGTTGGCCGTAAAGTCAGTTTTACCATTGATAAAGCGGAAGCCAAATTGACCAAACCTGTCTTACGTGTAAATCAAATTCATCACCACAACATCCTATTGAACAAAGATGATTTGAAAGACATCAATTTTGAAGTCTTTGGCGGTGAGATTGTTGTTGTCGCTGGTATTGAAGGCAATGGGCAAACCCAATTGGCGGAAGTCATTACAGGTTTAAAAACACCAAAATCTGGATCAATCATATTAAATGATATCGATATTACCCATAAAACCATTCGTGAAAAAACACTGGCAGGTATTTCTCATATTCCAGAAGACAGACATAAATTTGGTCTGGTTTTAGATTTTAACTTGGCGGAAAACTTGATTTTACAAACATATTTTGATTCGAGTTTACAAAAATATGGCTTCTTGAAATTTAACAATATCCATAAATTGGCCGATGAATTGATTGAAAAGTACGATGTCCGCAGTGCCAATGGACGTAAAACCAAAACCAGAAGTATGAGTGGTGGTAACCAACAAAAAGCCATCATTGCGAGAGAACTCTCAAGAAACTCAGATTTGGTGGTTGCTGTTCAACCGACCAGAGGACTCGATGTCGGTGCGATTGAATACATTCACCATCAATTGATACAAATGAGAGATCAACAAAAAGCCATTTTGGTATTTTCACTTGAGTTGGATGAAGTCTTCAATTTAGCCGATCGTATTTTAGTCATGTATGAAGGCGAAATCGTCGCGAATTTGGAAACGAAAAAAACCAATGAAAATGAATTGGGTCTTTATATGTCTGGATCAAAGCGAGGTGAGCTTAAATGATGAAATTTCTAAAAATGGAATCGACTGAGAAAATCATTTCAACCATCATCTCCATCATCGCAGGTATGTTGTTTGGATTAGTTATCATGTTATTGATCAATCCAAGTATGGCTTTTGGTGGTTTATCTGCCATAATGCTGTCTGGTGTGAGCAAAGGCATGCCTGGGTTTGGTAATGTATTGTTTAACTCAGCACCACTGATTTTAACTGGATTAGCGGTTGCATTCGCTTTTAAAACAGGTCTATTCAACATTGGGGTTTCTGGACAATTGATGATTGGCGCATTTGTCGCCGTATTCATTGGTGTTCAATGGGGATTCTTAGGACCTTTCCACTGGATTGTTGCGGTCTTAGGTGGTGTTTTAGGCGGTATGCTGTGGGCATTGATCCCGGCTTTATTAAAAGCTTATCGTAATGTCCATGAAGTCGTTTCTACGATTATGATGAACTACATTGCGATGTATGTCTCGAAAATGCTGATTGAAGCGACGATTTATGACGCAGTCAGACAAGAAGCACGTGAAGTTGTTGCTTCGGGTCGTATCCCGAAATTTTTCTTAGATATTATTTTTAGTTTTCCTAAATTAAATGGTGGAATCATCATTGCTGTACTGGCTGGCGTTCTTGTGTTTGTCATTTTGGAAAAAACAACCTTCGGTTTCCAATTGAAAGCCGTTGGTTTCAACCGTGATGCTGCTAGATATGCAGGTGTTAACGATAAACTAAACATCATTTATTCATTATTGATTTCTGGTGCCATTGCTGGTCTTGCTGGCGCAATCATTTATTTGGTACCAGGTACTGGTATCAAGCTTGAAACCAAGTATGTCATTGCACCGTATGGTTTCCAAGGGATTGCGGTTGCATTACTCGGCATGAGTAACCCAATTGGTACAGTCTTTGCTGGTCTATTCTTAGGTTACATTGAATCAGCAAACCAAGAGTTACAATCTTGGGACTTTAAGCGAGAAATCATTGATATCATTTCTGCATCAATCATCTATTTCTCAGCATTCACACTTTATTTCCAAAAATATGCTAGAAAATACATAGCTAAATGGTTTGATAAGAAGGGTGGTGAATCCCATGAGTAAATATTTAACCAAACGCAATATTTGGATTGCTGTGGGCATTCTCCTATATGTACTCATTGCTATTTGGAATGACAACAGTTTCCATAATCTAGTCCGTTGGACACTATATTCAGCAGTACCACTAGCGATGGTCGCGATGGCTGGATTGTATTCAGAACGATCTGGGGTTGTCAACATTGCCCTTGAAGGGATCATGTTGTTTGGAGCATTCATCGGTATCCTTACACTCAATAACTTACAACACAACAATATCGATGGCCAATTGATTTTGATTATTACTGTCATCATTGGTGGGATTGCCGGGGTATTATTCTCATTGCTACACTCTTTCGCATCCATTACGATGAAATCCAACCAAGTCATTTCAGGTACAGCCCTCAATATGCTTTCTGTTGCTTTAGCCATATTCGTTGGTCGTGCACTATCCTCCTCTGGTACTGAAGAAATTGGATTTGCTGACAATTATAAGTTAAGCATACCCATTTTAAAGGATATACCTTTCATCGGAGACATATTATTCACAAACGTCTATTTGATTACACTGTTGGGTCTATGCCTATTTGGTGTGGCTGCAGTGATTGCCTATAAGACCAAATATGGATTAAGATTACGTGCCTGTGGTGAAAACCCTCATGCAGCAGATGCAGCAGGCATCAATGTATACAAGATTCGTTATTTATCCGTTTCGATCTCTGGTTTATTGGCAGGTATGGGTGGGGTTATTTTGATAGTACCGACATCAACCTCATTTAAAGCCTCCATTTATGGTTACGGGTTCTTGGCACTAGCGGTACTCATTTCAGGTCAATGGAAACCTGCGAGAGTATTGGTGTTTTCACTATTGTTTGGTTTCTTGATGAACTTATCGAACGGGATTACTTTGGTTCAAAGTGCATTCAACAACCTTCGAAATGATGCCACATTATTCCAAGGCTTATTCAATAATTTGTATTTATTCTTCAGATATTTACCACGCGATATCATCTCAATGACACCTTTCATTGTCACACTGATATTGCTTGCCCTCACTTCGAAAAACTCACAAGGTCCGAAAGCTGCAGGGGAACCATACGATCAAGGGAAGCGTTAATCGCTTCCTTTTTTTTCGAAAAAAAAAGACCGAAGTGGTCTAGAATTCATCGATCATTCGAACGAGTTCATCATACACTTCGGCTTCTTTTATTTTCTTTACGATTTGACCATGCTTGAATATGACAGCTTCACCTTTACCACCAGCGACACCGATATCAGCGTGTTTCGCTTCACCAGGGCCATTGACCTTACAACCCATAATCGCCACATTGATATGCTTATTCACACCTTGTAAATAGGTTTCTATTCGTTTAGCAATATCGATCATATCATATTGGATGCGCCCGCACGTAGGGCAACTGATTAAATTCGGGATATCATTTCTCAAGTTAAGGTTTTTGAGGATTTCTTTTGCAGCTCTGATTTCGATTTCAGGGTTATCAGTCAATGAAACACGAATCGTATTACCAATGCCTTCATGAAGCAAAATACCAATCCCCATAGCACTCTTGATGGCACCTGAGAAAGCAGTACCTGCCTCAGTGACACCCAAATGGAGTGGGTATGGGAATGTTTTTGCGGCTAAACGGTAGGTTTCAATCATCAAATTCATGTCGGTTGCCTTTAATGATAAAGCGATATCAAAGAAGTTCATCGATTCCAAGATTTCAACGTGACCTTTCGCAACCTTTATCATGTTTTCTGCGGTAGGTTCTAAACCATCCGGTAATGACCCACTATTGACACCAATACGGATGGGGATGCCTTTGGCTTTACAAGCATCCACAACGAGTTCCACTTTAGAACGGTCTTTGATGTTACCTGGGTTTAGACGAATCTTATCGACCCCTTGATTGATGGCTTCTAAAGCCAATTTGTAATCAAAATGGATGTCAGCGACCAAAGGAATGTGGATTTGTCGTTTGATCTCACCAAGCGCAGCAGCATCCACTTTATCGAGGACAGCGACACGGACGATTTCACAACCCGCTTTTTCCAATTGATGGATTTGCTTGACAGTCGCTTCGATGTCTTTGGTATAAGTGGTGGTCATACTTTGAATATAAACGTGGTTATTCCCACCGAGTATTAAATTGCCCACTTTGATGGGTCTTGTTTGTAGTCTTTGCATTTAATATCACCTAAAACGATTATAACACAAGTTATAAGTTTTTAAGAGACGATGCTTATTTATAATATATCTCTATATTATTTATAGAAAAGTATTGCTTGATGAGGTAAATAGCCTTATAATGTAACTCATACGAGGTGAAACGATGCAAGAGCTATCTGAAAAGCAAAAAAGAACCTACCGTGAATTTGCACGTGAGGAGTCTTTGGCTTACCATCTTTATATGAGAATTGCCAGACGTCAAAAGAAGCCAGAAAACCGAGTTATTTTAGAAGGCATTGCTTTACAAGAAAAACACCATCTGGATATCTTTAATTCCTACTTGGGTAAAAAAGCAGTCAGCATTGAAATAAAAAGACCTTCGCTTAAGTTGATGTTTTATACGGTGATGATGTACACCCTAGGTGTCATATTCACCTTGAGAATATTTGAAAAACTCGAAGCCCATTCGAGACAATCCTACCGCGATGTCATTGAAGAAATCGATGAACTCAAAGACATTTTAAAAGATGAAAAAACCCATGAAGAAGCCCTCATCAATATTTTAAATGATGAAAAGTTGTTATTCGCATCCTCAGTTGTTTTGGGGATGAACGATGCTTTGGTTGAAATCAGTGGTGCATTGGCAGGGTTTACCTTAGCCATCAATGATTCGATGAAAGTGGGGACACTCGGTTTAATCACAGGGATCAGTGCAGCTTTAAGCATGGCAGCCTCGGAGTTTTTATCGAGAAAACAAGATGACCATGATACACCTTTAACCAATGCGATGTATACTGGTGTCGCTTATGTGATTGTGGTTGGTTTATTGATTTTACCTTATTTCCTCATTAGTACCCCGCTCATTTCGATGGGGGTCATGATTGGTATCGTTTTATTCATTATTTTCGCATTCAATTATTATATTTCCATTGCGAAGAAACAACCACTCTTTAAAAACTTCATCACGATGGCGTTGATTGCACTGGTGGTCGCTTCCATTTCGTTCATGATTGGTCTATTTGTGGATTCTCTATAAAATACTTTACAACCCATAATTAAACTGTTATAATGTGTGAGGTTATCATATGTCTTGGTATCTTTTTGAGGCAACTCATACTTGATATTTAATGACTTGTTTGATATACTTTTAATGTAATGTCTGGAGGGTAGAAACATGCGTGAACTTGTTAAATTAGTTTGTACTGAATGTGGCGAAGAAAACTATTACACAACTAAAAATAAAAAAACCACACCAACTCGTCTTGAAATGAAGAAGTATTGTCCTAAAACACGTACTTATACGTTACATAGAGAGAAGAAATAAGCTATTCTAAGAATAGTTTTTTTTTCTAATATAAACATATGTATATTAAAGGTAACGACGATTTATCGCACGTATATATCATCAAGCGATTTGATGGTGCCATCCTCATAGACCCTTCACACGATGAAGCGGCCATCCTAGAAGCTTTAAAAGGCTATACATTGAAAGCCATTTTATTGACCCATGGTCACATCGACCATACCCAATTGATCGATCGATTCCGTGTGCCAGTTTATATGCACAAGGATGACTTTATCCTGATGCAAGACCCCGATCAAAGCGGTGCGAAAGCATTAAAACTATCCTTACCCAAGTTACATGGCATGGATTTACGCTATATTAAAGATTTGGATACCATCCCGTTCATGGATGAGTGCATCACGGTTTACCATACCCCAGGTCATACCAAAGGCAGTGTATGTTATGCCTATAGACAAGAATTATATACCGGTGATACCTTATTCAAAGGTGGTGTTGGACGTACCGATTTGGTCGGTGGGTCGACATCCCAACTCAACAAATCCATTAAAAGGCTTTGTTCAGAGTTGTCTCAATCAATGAAGGTGTTTCCGGGACATGACGGCCCTACGACGCTTAAAGATGAAAAACAAAAAAACGAATATGTCGCTAAAATACTTAAAAAATAATCCCAAAATTTGGGATTTTTTCTTTTTTCAGCACTTTTGACTTGACAGTGCTAAAATACTATAATACAATAGAGTTGGCACTGAAGTAGTGTAAGTGCTAAAGAGGTGAAGTTGTGTTAACCAATCGACAAAAACTCATATTAAAAGCCATCATTGAAGCGTATGTAAACGATGGTATCCCGGTAGGTTCAAAGGCATTGACCGATAAACCATACCTTGGCTTCTCATCCGCTACCCTTCGATATGACATGGCGAAACTTGAAGAGTTGGGTTTCCTAGAAAAAACCCACACCAGTTCCGGACGCATTCCGTCGAACTTGGGTTATCGCTATTACGTCGAAAACTTAGTTACACGTGATGATAATGTCAAAGAAGTCTTCCCAATCATCGATAGAATCTTTATGGAATACGAAAACAATAAAGAAATCGCTGTCAAAGAAGCCATCAATCTATTATCTGAACTCACCAACTACACGTCGATGGTGCTTGGCCCCAATGAATTGTTGGCACGCATCAAGAAAATCGACTTTATCCCTTTATACAATCAAGAAGCGGTCGTGTTGATTGTGACAGACAAAGGTCACGTTCAAAGTGAAACCGTCAAAATCCCAGAACACATTTCTGCATTAGATTTTAAGAAAATCATCTCATCTTTGAATGATTTACTAGAAAATCAATTTGTGAAGGATGCGAAAAGAATCCTTAAGAATGCGTTCATGGAAGAAAATCTCATGGAATACATGGATTATCAAGAACGCATCATCGACACTGTGGTCAACGCTTTTAGACAAATGAGCGAAGAAAATGTGTATTTAACCGGGATGGGCAACATGTTGGTTCAACCAGAATTCAATGACATCAATCAAATTAAAGATTTGATGTATATGTTGGACCGCAAAGAATTACTCAGACTTGTCGGTAGAACGAATAAACTATCGATCAAGATCGGTAAAGAAGCGGATTATATGCCGACCGACACTTGTACCATCATTTCTGTACCATACACCGTCACCGAAGAAGATTCAGGTACCATCGCCATCATCGGTCCGACCCGAATGGATTATTCGAAGGTTATCCCACTGATGGAATATATCGCGAAAAATATCGCGAAGCTCTACAAAAAATAATTAAAGAGGTGAACAATTGTGGATGAAAAAGAACTTAAAGAAGAAGTGACATCCAACCCGGCTGAAACCAAAGAAAAACCAGCCAAAGAAAAAAAGAAAAGTGAGAAAGACAAATTGAAAGACGACATTGAGCAGTTACAAACTGAACTCGCGACCTTAAAAGATCAATATTTAAGGGAGCGTGCTGAGCTTGAAAACTTTAAGAAACGGACCCACCAAGAACGCATCGTTGAGCGCAAATATGCTGCACAAAACGTCATTGAATCGTTAATCAATCCGATTGACCAATTGCGCATTGTCACCAACATGACGGTCGATAATGAATTGCTCAGAAATTATCTGATTGGATTCAAAATGATCAACGATCAAATCTTGGGTATATTAGAACAAGAAGGCTTGAAAGAAATTAAAGCCTTAAATGAGATGTTTGACCCAAACATCCACCACGCAATTGACACTGTCTCAGACAAAGATAAGCCAAAAGGCATGATTTTAGCTGTACAACAAACGGGATACATGTTCAAGGAACGTGTCATCCGACCTGCCATGGTCAAAGTAAACGAATGGAGTGATGAAAATGGCAACAACGAATAAAATTATTGGTATCGACTTAGGCACCACAAACTCAGTAGTATCCATCATGGAAGGTGGAGATGTTAAAGTAATTCCAAACGCCGATGGTTCAAGAACCACCCCATCAGTCGTCGCGTTCAAAGGCGATGAAATCTCTGTTGGTGAAGTTGCGAAAAGACAAACCATCACCAATCCAAACACCGTATCCTCAATCAAGAGACATATGGGTGAAGGTTCATACCGTGTCAACATCAACGGTAAACAATACACCCCACAAGAAATCTCTGCGATGATTCTTCAAAACTTAAAGAAAACCGCAGAAGATTATTTAGGTGCACAAGTGAAGAAAGCGGTCATCACAGTACCGGCTTACTTCAACGACGCTCAAAGACAAGCAACCAAAGATGCAGGTAAAATTGCTGGTCTAGAAGTAATGCGTATCATCAACGAACCTACTGCAGCAGCGCTTGCGTATGGGATCGATAAATTAGAAAAAGAACAAACCGTCCTCGTATTTGACTTGGGTGGCGGTACATTTGACGTATCCATCCTTCACTTAGCCGATGGTACATTTGAAGTACTATCCACCGCTGGGGATAACCACCTTGGTGGGGATGACTTTGACCAAAAGATCATGGATTTCTTGGTTGCAGAATTCAAAAAAGAAAATGGCATCGACTTATCCAAAGATAAGATGGCTGTACAACGCCTAAAAGATGCTGCTGAAAAAGCGAAGAAAGAACTTTCAGGTGTATCCACCAGCCAAATTTCTCTCCCATTCATTACGATGGGTGTCGCTGGTCCATTACACTTAGAAAAAACATTAACCCGTGCTAAATTTGATGAACTTACTGCAGACTTGGTCGAAAGAACCGTTGGTCCTGTCAGACGTGCACTCAAAGATGCGAAGATGGACCCTGCCAAATTACACCAAGTGTTGTTGGTCGGTGGTTCAACCCGTATTCCAGCCGTTCAAGAAGCCGTTAAACGCGAATTAGGTAAAGAACCGAACAAGAGCGTCAACCCAGATGAAGTGGTTGCGATGGGTGCAGCGATTCAAGGTGCTGTCCTTTCTGGTGATGTGAAAGATGTCTTATTGCTAGACGTTACACCACTATCCTTAGGTATTGAAACTCTAGGTGGCGTATTCACGAAGTTGATTGATCGTAATACGACCATCCCTACATCCAAATCTCAAGTATTCTCTACTGCATCCGATAACCAACCAGCCGTAGACATCCACGTTTTACAAGGTGAACGTCAAATGGCAGCCGATAACAAGACTTTGGGTCGTTTCCAACTTACCGACATTCCACCTGCACCACGTGGCGTGCCTCAAATCGAAGTCAAGTTTGACATCGATGCCAATGGTATCGTCAATGTCAGTGCGAAGGACTTAGGCACAGGCAAATCTCAAAAGATCACCATCTCAGGTGGTTCAGCGATGAGTGAAGAAGAAATCAAACGTTTGATCAAAGAAGCTGAAGAAAACGCAGAAGCCGACAAGAAAAAACGTGAAGAAGCCGATTTGAGAAATGAAGCTTCATCCCTCATTTTCCAAGCCAATAAAGCCATCCACGATTTGGGTGACCAAGTTGACAATAACGAAAAGTCGAAAGTTGAAAAAGCCGTCAAAGACCTTGAAGATGCACTCAAAGGTGATGACTTAGATCGCATTCGTGAAAAGAAAGAAGCCCTTGAAAAAGACGCTCAAGCCATCGCTGTTAAGGCGTATGAAAAGGCTCAAAAAGAACAACAAGGCAACGAAGAAACCACGAAGAAATCTGGCGATTCCAACACCGTTGACGCAGAATTCGAAGAAAAATAAAATCCACATGAGGGGCTACGGCCCCTTTTGACGAAAGGTTAACATATGGCAGAAAAAAGAGATTATTATGACGTACTGGGTGTAAGTAAAACGGCATCCGAGGAAGAAATTAAAAAAGCCTACCGTTCACTTGCGAAAAAATATCACCCCGATGTCTCTAGTGAACCCAACGCGGAAGCTAAATTCAAAGAAGTTCAAGAAGCTTACGATACTTTGGGTGAACCAGACAAACGTAGACAATACGACCAATACGGTCATAATGGTCCGTTTGGCCAAGGGGCAGGTGCCGGTTTTGGTGGATTAGAAGGCTTCGGTGGATTCTCCGATATTTTCAGTTCGTTCTTTGGAGGCGGCGGTCAACAACGCCGTGATCCGAACGGTCCAGCCCGTGGCGATGACTTAGAACGACGTATGAACATCAGCTTTGAAGAAGCAGTCCTAGGTACGAAGAAAACCATTAAAATTGAAACTGAACAATCGTGTCATGTCTGTGGTGGCCATGGTG
>JAEZHT010000081.1 GCA_023436805.1 Bacillota bacterium | reverse complement strand
GATAAGATTGAAGCTCAAGTATCGATTCACTATCACAACTTGAATGATGCTTTGACAGCGATTGGGATTTTGTTATCCAATCCTAAATCCACATACACCTATGATCAAACACGCGCATTTAAACGCGTTGGGCTAATGTTGGATGTCGCTAGAATGGCTGTACCAAAGATTGAAACATTGGAAAAATATATCCTTATGTTATCCTTATTTGGATATAACTATCTAGGCCTTTATTTAGAAGATGTGTTTGAAGTCGATAACGAACCGAAATTCGGCTACATGCGCGGCAGATATACCCAAGCCGAACTCAAACGATTGGATGATTTTGCAGCCAATCTTGATTTTGAAATTATCCCTTACATTCAGACACTTGCTCACTTAGCATCGGTGTTTAAACATTGGGAATATACATCAATTAAAGACATCGATGATATTTTGTTGGTTGGCGAACCAAGAACATATGAACTGATTGAAAACATGTTAAAAACCACCAAGAAAGTCTTTAGAAGCAGAGAAATCAACATCGGTATGGATGAAGCATGGATGTTGGGTCTAGGGAAATACCTCCAAAAATATGGGTACCAAGACCGTATAAAGATTATGTTTAATCACCTCGAAAAAGTGAATGCGCTTTGTGTCAAATATGACTATAAACCAGCAATGTGGGCGGATATGTTCTTCCATTTAGTTGGTGGACATTATTTCAATGACGACATCGAATTCAGTGATGAAATCAAGTCAAAAATCCCTCAAAATATGAAGCTGATTTATTGGGATTACTATCAAACCGACATACAGAAGTATCAAGGTAAATTCAAAGCATTGAGTCAATTAAGCAAAAATTATGGGTATGCCGGTGGTGCATGGAAGTGGATTGGTTTCGCTCCAAGCAATGACGTGACGATGCGAACCATGTCACTTGCTATCGAAGCGGCGAAAGATTATCACATCGAAGATTTCATCGTTACCGCTTGGGGTGACAATGGCGGTGAAGCGTCACAATTCTCTATACTACCAGGATTGTTATATATCATCCAACAAATCAACGGTGATGATCGATTACATGTAGATAACATATTATCGATACTTACAGGTCTATCTTATGGGCAGTGGTTAGACTTAGATCTACCCAACCGATTATATAAAGATCAACCAGCCATCCCTGTGAATCCTTCAAAGTATCTCCTCTATGAAGATCCATTTTTAGGTTTGTATAATCAAAAGCTACACCCCAGTTATGATCAATATTACAAGTCATACAAACGCATCCTCAAAATGGACGCGAAAGTAGATAGTTCTTTCCAATACATCTTTAATACGCTGTATCATCTATGTGATATTTTAAGTTTAAAATCGACCTTGAGTATTCGACTTAAACACGCTTATGATACAAAGAACATGGATACTTTAATAGACATTACTTACCAAGAAATACCAAGTATTATAAGAAAAATCGAACAATTTTATCAAGCCTTTTACAAACAATGGCATATGGAAAATAAACCGTTCGGATTTGAACATCATAGCCACCGTTTGGGCGGTCTAAAACAACGTTTAACAGATATTGCAAATGATTTACATGACTTTATAAACGCATCAAATGGCCAAATTCCAGCATTAGAAGAAAGAATCATTGAACTCGCAAATGACCCATATAATGGCTGTCGCTATTTAAACTATTATGGGGATTACACCTCGTTTGGAAAGATGTAAAACGATGACCTACACCAAAGAAGAACTGCTTGAAGGCATTCAGGCGATGGAATCTCTCATAAAAAAAAGCGAGAAGACTTTACCAAATTTGGTACCTGGTACAGGACCGCACACGACACTTACTAGAAGACTTAAAGCCTTCAAATTAACCAAAGCGATTTTAGAAGAAAAACTAAAAGAAATGTAAAAAAAACGATAGAGATCGGTTGATTTCTATCGTTATTTTTTTAGTTGTTTTTTGATGGCGATGGCTGCATGCATACCATCTGCCGCTGCTTTCGCAACTTGTAATACCCCACCAACGGTATCGCCTGCAGCGTATAACCCTTCGATGTTGGTCATGAAATTGTCATCGACAACGATGTTTGTGTTTTCGACAATCGCACCAATTCTGGTTGCGAATTCGACAGCCCCTGGTGAACCAAGTGCGATGAATATCCCATCCACATCATACTCGCCATTGGCAGTTACGATGGTGGTGGCTTTATCTTCATCACCGGTGATTTCTGTGATCACATCATGAATGACTGGGTAGTCTACATCCACAGTTAGGGCGTTACCATTGGTGAAGATTTGGATATCTTCGGTAAGAAATTCCATGTCTTTGAGTTCATGTAACATGTATTCGTTATAACCAACCAGTGCAAGTTTTTTCTTTCTGAAGAAGAACCCATCACAGGTCACACAAAAGCTGATGCCTTTACCACGGTATTTTTGGAACCCTTTAATTCTGAGTGTGGTTCTTGGTTTTCCAGTAGCGAGCAATACGGTTTTGCCTTCATAGACACCGTTTTTAGTGGTGACTGTAAAATGTTCAAATTTGTCAATTGCGATGACTTCATCTTGTAAAACTTCGATGCCCAATTCATTGGCTTGTTTTACCCCGCGCTCAATGAGCTCAGTGCCAGTAATTCCCCCAGGAAATCCATAGTAATTGTCAATGATGACGCCATCATACAGCGATCCATTGTCTTTACCAATGACTAAAACGTTCTTGTTAGAACGCTTGAGGTAAATCGCGGCTGAGATCCCTGAAGGACCTTTACCGATGATGATTGTATCAAACATCTTAAACGCCTAGGGCTTTTCTGAGTTCTTCTTTAGAACGTACACCAATGATGCTGTTTACGACTTTTCCACCCTTGAATACCAATACGGTAGGGATGGACATGATTCTAAATTGGTTTGCTAATTCGGATTGTTCGTCAACATTCACTTTTCCAACCACTGCTAAACCTTTAACTTCTTCGGATAAAGATTCAACGATGGGTCCTAACATTTGGCAAGGACGGCACCATGCTGCCCAGAAATCCACCAAAACAGGTTGATTGGATTCCAAAACAACATCCTTGAAATTTTCTTTTGTAATAGCTATAGCCATATTCTGATTCCTCCTATATAGAAATAACAGTTAGTATTATACCTATTCGGTGAAGAGAAATCTAGTAGTTTGCAACAATTATTATGTTATAATAGATAAGAACTCTAGTAGGTGATTAAATGACTAAAATTAAGGTGGAAAACCTCAAATTTTCATATAACAATAAAGATGAAGCCATCCAAAATCTTTCTTTTGAAATTGAAGAAGGGTCTTGGGTTTGTGTCGTTGGACACAACGGCTCTGGGAAAAGTACTTTGGCTAAATTACTCATTGGACTATTAAAAGCCGATGCCGGTACGATTCTAATTGATGGCATCGAAATGAATGAGAAAACAGTCCAAGACATCCGTAAAAAAGTTGGGATCGTGTTTCAAAATCCAGACAACCAATTTGTCGGCGTTACCGTTAAGCACGACATCGCTTTTGGGTTAGAAAATCAATGTGTACCACAACCTAAAATGGTCGATTTGGTCGATGAATATGTCAATATTGTCGGGATGAAAGACTATTTAAACAAAGAACCTCATCAGTTGTCTGGCGGTCAAAAACAAAGGGTTGCCATTGCAGGTGCGCTTGCGATGAACCAAGATATTATGATTTTTGATGAAGCAACCTCGATGTTGGACCCAGAAGGGGTTAGAGATATCACAGAATTCATCGTGAAACTCAATAAAGAATTCAAGAAAACCATCATTACAATCACACATGATTTAGAGTTTGCGAAGCGAGCAGACCAAATGATTGTGCTAAATAAAGGCAAAGTAGTCCTATCCGGTACCCCTGACGATGTCTTCAGCCACAAAGACATCTTAGAAAAAACCGACCTCAATATCCCATTTGGTATGCGTGTGTTTGACCAAGTGAACAAAGACGAAACATTGAAGAAAGACGAAGCATTGGTAAAGGCACTATGGGCATACAGTTTAACCAAGTAAGTTATTTTTATCGTGGCGTTAAGAATGAGACTTACGAAGCCATCAATCAAATCAGTTTAGCCATTCAAGATGGCGAATTTGTCGCGATATGTGGACAAACAGGCAGTGGAAAAACCACCCTCGTTCAACACATGAATGCGTTATTAAAACCAACCCGTGGGACCGTTCAAATTTATGAACACACCATCCCAATTCAAGACAAAAAAACCAAGATAGGTCCAATCCGTAAAAAAGTAGGGCTTGTTTTCCAATTCCCTGAATACCAGTTGTTTGAAGAAACCATCTTAAAAGACATCATGTTTGGACCACTGAATTTTGGATTATCATTGAAAGAAGCCGAAGAGAAAGCCAGACACGCGGCTGAGTTGGTTGGACTCGATGAAGAAATTCTCCAAAAATCACCGTTTAGAATCAGTGGGGGGCAAATGCGCAGAGTTGCGATTGCGGGGATCCTCGCGATGGAGCCAGAAATGCTCGTTTTAGATGAACCTACCCGCGGGCTTGACCCGAAAGGTTCAGATGAAATGATGGCACTTTTCAACGAACTACACGTCAAACATGGTAAAACCATTGTCCTCATTACCCACGATATGGACATCGTTGCCCGTTATGCCAAACGTATTTTGGTGATGGACAAAGGTAAAATCAAGTTTGATGGCACGAGAGAACTGTTGTTTATATCCGATGAATTCGAAAAACTACACTTAGCCAAACCTCAAGCTTACCGCATGATGGAATACCTATCGAAAACATTGGGGTACCCATTTAAACAAGTATTTACAGAAGAAGATCTCCTCTCATACATGAAGGAGGTGCACCATGAATAACATCACCATTGGTCAGTATGTTCATGGCGATTCATGGATTTATAAAATGGACCCTCGTGTCAAAATCATCAGTTTGATGTTATCGATGGTCATCACATTCATCATCCCGTCATTCACATTGATGTCTATCTTATTGGGTTTAACCATTTTAATGGTGTTAACCACCGGTATCCCATTTCTTAAAATGATTCGCGGGATGAAGGCATTGTTATTCTTATTGACATTCACCTTTATCATCCAAATATTCAATATTCGCACCGGCGATTTGTTGCTCGATGTCGACATGACTTTGGGTTTCGCATCCATCGCTGCGATTGTCCTCATCATCGTTTTATACAATGTATACAAACGTCAATTCAAATACCGCGCTACGCTGTTTTTATTGATGGCATTCTCTTTATTCTTGGTTCAATATTTACTCCCATACGGGAAAATTTGGTCATATGATTTCATGATTTATTCCGATGGTTTGTATCGTACAGGATTCTTATTGTTTAGAATTATGGTTGTCATCATCCTATCATCACTACTCACATTTACCACCATGACGACCGATTTAAACAATGGTTTAGAAGCCGTCATGAAGCCGTTAGAATGGATTAAATTCCCAGTAGCTGAATTATCGATGATGTTGTCACTCACTTTAAGATTTATCCCGACCCTATTGGAAGAAACTCAAAAGATTATGAAGGCACAAGCCTCCCGTGGGGTGGAGTTCAGTGAGTCAACACTAAAGAAGAAGATTTCTCAAATGATTTCGTTGTTGATCCCAATTTTCATCATTTCATTTAAACGTGCTGAAGACTTGGCGAATGCCATGGAATCCCGTGGTTATGTCATTGGTGAAAAACGCACTAAAATCGACATTATGACCATCAAATACCTCGACATCCTCACCATCATTACCTTAATTGGTTTACTCACAGTGGTCATCTTGATGAATACAGGCGTTTTGTATGCGTTATAAGTTAACCATTGCCTACGATGGTTCAGGCTATCAAGGCTTTCAAAGTCAAAAAAACGGGGTTGGAATCCAAGCGGTACTTGAAGAAACATTAAGTAAAATAGCGAAAGAACCAATAGAAGTAGTCGCTTCAGGTAGAACCGATAAAGGGGTACATGCCTTAGGTCAAGTATGTCATTTTGATACCCAAAACCGCATGTCTGAAAGCGCGTGGTTACGTGCACTCAACACCTATTTGCCAAACGACATCGTCGCTTTGGATATCGTTAAAACCACCGATGATTTCCATGCCAGATTTAGTGCAGTTAAAAAAAGTTATGTATATATCATTTCGAAAGACTATAATGTCTTTAGAAGATATTATGAAGTATTTATCAAATACCCACTCGATGTGGACTTGATGAAAAAAGCAACTGAAAAGTTGGCTGGTACCCACGATTTCAAAGGGTTTGGTGTCTATGTCGAACATAAGCCAACCATCAAAACCTTATTTGAATCCACCCTAGAAGAAACCGACACCCATTATATATTTACATTTGTCGCCGACGGATTTTTAAAATATATGGTGCGAAGTATGGTCGGTACCATCCTTGACATCGGCAGAGGGAAACTCCCAATCACCGTCATCGATGATATATTAGAAAACCAAGATCGATCCAAAGTTGGTAAAACCGCAGCCCCAGAAGGCTTATATTTGAAACAAGTTTGGTATTAAGAGGAGGCTATCATGTTTATTACATTTGAAGGCGGAGAAGGTTCGGGTAAAACCACCTTAATCCAAGCCTTAGTTCAGTGGCTCAAAGAAAATCAAATCGACTGTGTCGCGACCCGTGAACCAGGCGGTTCAGACATCGCTGAAAAAATCAGAGCCATCATTTTAGATCAACAAAACACCCACATGAGAGCTAGAACTGAAGCCCTTCTTTTCGCTGCGGCACGTGTTCAACACTTAGAAGAAACCGTGATTCCCGCGCTGGATAAAGGTAAAGTCGTGCTTTGTGACCGCTATATCGATTCATCTTTGGCCTACCAAGGTCACGCCAGAGGGTTGAGTTTTGATGCGATATTAAAAATCAATACATTCGCTTTAGAACACATGCCTGATATCACTGTATACATCAATTCAGACCCACAAATCGGATTGGCTAGAATCAAATCCAGAGAAAACAATCGATTGGATTTGGAACAACTCGATTTCCATCAAAAAGTACGTGAAGGGTATTTATTGCTTGCTAAGATGTACCCAAATCGTTACCTAGTTATCAATGGCGACCGTACCATGCAAGAAGTCATTGACGATGTGAAAGCCCATTTAAAGGATGTGCTTTTATGCCGAACATAAAACAGCAAACCATTTTAAACCAATTCAAAAAAGCCATCGCTAAAGACCGATTGAGTCATTTATACTTATTTACTGGACCAAAAGGTTCCGGCAAAAAAGAATTGGCTTTTGAGATTGCGAATGCATTATTGTTGAACAAGCCCGAAGGGGCAGAACTACTCAAAACCAGCGGTCATGTGAACTTGATGTTCATTGAACCCGCTGGACAAAACATCAAAAAAGAACAAATCGCGGACTTACAAAGTGAGTTTTCAAAAACATCACTGACCAAAGGGGCGCGTGTCTATATCATCGATGAAGTGGACAAATTATCCACCGCTGCTGCGAATGGATTGCTCAAATTTCTCGAAGAACCACTATCCAAACAAACCGTTGGATTTTTACTTTCAGATAACCCAGAACTCGTGTTACCAACGATTCAATCACGCAGTCAAATCATTTTCTTAAAACCGAGAAGTGAAAACGAACTCACGGAAGAACTTAAAGCAGCTGGCATTGATCCTTACATCGCAGAATTTCTACCCTATTTAAACAAAGACAGGGCAGTCGTATTGGAGATGGCAAAATCCGATCAAGTCATTGAACTCATCAATTGCATCAAAAACTACCATAAAACGTTGTTAAAAAAAGAACCATTATGGTTGTTATTTGAAACCAAAATGGCCATCATTCGAACCGATAAGACGATTCTTATACAGTTTTTAGAATTGTTGATGATTTATTATCTCGATTTGCTCAAAACAAAAAACAAAGAAATCATCGCGTTTGAAGTCTTTTCTGAAGAGTATGAAACGATTGCAAACATGCTCTCGATGGAAGATATTTTAAAGCATTTAAAACAAATCCAAACGATTTTGTATAGATTAAACTATAATATAAATATAGAGATGGCACTCACACAGTTGGTGCTTGACTTAGAGAGATAGAAGGTGAATACATGCTTGTTGCACAAGTGCAATTTAGACAAGCTGGTAAAAGATACTATTTTAACCCCAATTCATTGACGATTAAAGACCAAACCATGGTCGTGGTCGAAACCGTTAGAGGCATTGAATTAGGCAAGGTAGTTGGGAAGCTTGTTGAAGTAAAGGAAGAAGAATTACAAACAGAACTCAAACCGATTTTACGGTTAGCCACCGATAACGATATCGAAGAAAATGATTACAATAAAGGTCTAGAATTACAAGTGATTAAAGTCACCAAGGATTTGGTTAAGCGTAATCAACTGGATATGAAGCTTTTAGCAGCAGAATACACTTTGGACCGCGATCGTTTGGTCGTTTACTTCGAATCCGAAAACCGTGTAGACTTTAGACAATTGGTTAAAGACCTATCGGAAAGCTTTAAAACTCGAATTGAGCTTAGACAAGTGGGTTCTAGAGATGGCGCGAAATTCATTGGTGGCATCGGACCTTGTGGTTTAATCACTTGTTGTACCACATTCATTGGTGAGTTTGATAATGTCTCCATCAAAATGGCTAAAAATCAAAACTTATCATTGAATCCACAAAAAATCAGTGGTAACTGCGGCAAACTCCTCTGCTGCATCAAATTTGAAAACAGCGTATACGAAGAACTCCGTCAAAACATGCCGGATGTCGGTGATAAAATTAAAACCAAAGATGGCGGAGCTACCGTCATTGGCATCAATATTTTAAAACAACAACTGAAAGTGGCTTTTGAAGATGGGTCATTTGGATATGTGCTTTTAAAGGACATCGAAAAGAAACATGCAAATTGAGAATGATTTATTAGGTTACCCTAGACTCAAAATCATCCAAGATCCAGAGATGTTTTCTTTTTCCATCGATTCGATGTTGTTGGGTGACTTTGTGAAAATCAAGAAAAACACCAAACGCATTATGGATCTGTGTACCGGAAATGCTGCAATTCCGCTTTATTTATCCGTAAAAACAAAAGCGGAAATACACGGGGTAGAAATCCAAGAAAAGGTCTTCGAGATGGCGGTTAAAGGTGTATCTATCAACCATTTAGAACACCAAATCCACCTTCACCACAGGGACTTAAAAGGGATATCTAAAACCGTTGGTAAGTTGTCTTTTGACATCGTTACCGCGAACCCACCTTTCTTTAAAGTACCTAACGAACCACACCTCAATAAGAATGCTTATTTGACCATTGCTAGACATGAAGTCATGTTGACTTTAGAAGAACTCATCATCGAGGCACACGCATTATTAAATAATGGTGGTTCATTTTACATGGTTCACCGTCCTGATCGTTTGACAGATATTTTAAGTTTACTCAGAAAGCACGATTTAGAACCAAAAAGAATGCGTCTGGTCCAACCCAGAAGAAACACCAAACCCAATCATGTATTGATTGAAGCCGTTAAAAACAGATTAGAAGGTGGCTTGATCGTGGAAACCCCACTGGTCGTTTATCATAAAGATAACTGGACTAAAGCCATTTTAGACATATATAACATTGGGAGGGAATCATATGTTACTCAGTCTACTCAACCGTAAAGAAAAACTGAAATTCCTCGATTTGGCGATCCACATGGTCGCGATTGATGGGGAACCGAATGCGTATGAAAAACGCATTTTGAACATGATGTTGGCCGAAGTTGGTGACGACATCTATAAAGAATACACATTCTCTCTTGCAAGCGACAAAGAAGCCACGGTTGCGTATTTCGTGAATCAACCGAAAGCCACCCGCCACATTGTATTGCTCAATTTATTGAAACTATCGATGTTCGATGATTTGTACAATACCTCAGAGCACTTCTTTATCGATAACGTCCGTCGTCAATTCAAAGTTGGCATTGCGAAACGTAAAGAATTGATGCGCATCATTTACGCAGAACGCGATTGGCATGAACAAGCCAAACGTATTTGTCTCGAGTAACATGGTACGCCAAAGTTTTGTTGAAAACAAACCCACGTTGTATTTGATTTCAACCCCCATTGGCAATTTAAAAGACATCACACTGAGAGCACTTGAAACGCTAAAAACGGTTCAAGTGATTTTTGCTGAAGATACCCGTAATACACTTAAGTTATTGTCTCATTATGAGATATCTAAACCCGTTAAAAGCTACCACGAACACAACAAGAAAAGTGCAGCTCTAGAAGTGCTTAAACATCTAGAAAATGGCGATTCGGTGGGATTAGTCACCGATGCGGGTACACCTGCGATCTCTGATCCAGGATTCGATTTGGTCTTGCTTGTTAAAGACCATTTCCCCGTGGTTCCGATTCCTGGTGCGAGTGCGGTTTTAGCAGCGCTGGTCGCTTCTGGATTGGTTCCTCAACCATTCACATTCTATGGGTTTCTCGATCGAACGATTTCGAAAAGGCAACAGGAATTAAATAAGCTTTCAGGTTTACCTCATACACTGGTTTTTTATGAACGTGGGGATCGTGTTAAAACCACACTTGCGGACATGTTGACTGTCTTAGGCAACCGAAAAGTTGTTTTGGCTAAAGAATTGACCAAGCAATTTGAAACATTTTATGAAGGCGACATCACCACTTTAATCGAGGGCGATATCCACGAAAAAGGTGAGTTTGTGATATTGGTATCAGGTAAATCAGATGAAACCACATCCACAGGGGATATCGTTACGGATGTTAAAGAATACATTGCGTTGGGTTACTCTGAAAAAGAGGCGATCAAGAAAGTAGCCAATGAACTCGGCGTTCACAAAAATGAAGTTTATCAACAAATCATCCACGCTGGCGGCATCAAAAAGTAAGGGTGGACTGAATTGATTTTTCAGTAAAAAACAACTTTATAATCGAATGAAAAATGCCTGCATAAATGAGTTGTTTTTATGCAGGTTATTATATATAATAGGGTTACAGGCTTGGATGAAGAGAGTATGATTGTGGTTTTAAGCAAGAGAGTTTGTGGTAGGTGTAAACAAACAGAACACAATCAGAAGATGACTTCGGAGCCGTTTGGTCGATACGTAGACCAGACCGTGAGCACGCGTTAAGTGTTTGAGGGCTATGGGCAACCATAGAACTAAGGTGGTACCGCGATCTTTTCGTCCTTAGCGTTTTTAAGGGCGATTTTTTTACGAAAAAATGGAGGTAAAAGAAGATGAAAAAACCATTTTATATTTCAACAGCGATAGCGTATGCTTCTGCGATTCCACACGTTGGAAACGTGTATGAAGCCATCTTAGCCGATGCGATTGCACGCTTCAAGCGTCTCGACGGCTATGACGTCTATTTTCAAACCGGGACCGACGAACACGGTCAAAAAATTGAATCACGTGCGGCAGGTAAAGGCATGGAACCACAAGCGTATACTGACCTCATTTCCAGTGAAATTAAACGCATTTACGCAGCCGTGGGCGTTGAATATGATCATTTCATCCGCACTACCGATGAAAACCACCGTCAAGTCGTTCAAGCCATTTTCAAAAAATTGTATGATCAAGGTGACATCTATTTAGGTAAGTATGCGGGATGGTACAGTGTATCAGAAGAATCATTCATCTCTGAAAAAGACATCGTCGATGGCAAAGGTCCCAATGGTGATACTTTGGTATGGACTGAAGAAGAAACGTTCTTTTTCGATTTGAAGAAATACCAACCAAGACTCATTGAACACATTCAAAACCATCCAGAATTCATCGCACCAGAATCCAGAAAAAATGAAATGTTAAACAACTTCTTGAGTGAACCACTTCAAGATTTGTCGGTATCGAGAACATCCTTCAAATGGGGTATCCCAACCTTTGACCCAAAACATGTCATTTATGTGTGGATTGACGCCTTAACCAACTACATCAGTGGGTTGGATTTGGATGCGTCGTTAACGCCTTCTGAAAACTTCAAAAAATACTGGCCAGCAGACATCCATTTGATTGGTAAAGACATTTTAAGATTCCATACCATTTATTGGCCAATCATGTTGATGGCTTTAGGGTTAGAATTACCTAAAACTGTATTTGGTCACCCATGGGTCTTAATCGATAAATCGAAGATGAGTAAATCCTTAGGGAATACAATGTATGTCGATGATATCTTGAAATTCTTCAAAAAAGACACGTTAAGATATTATGTTCTACATGAAATCCCATTCGCAGCAGATGGTAACCTTACCTATGAGTTGTTGATTGAAAGAAACAACACCGATTTGGCCAACACGTTGGGTAACTTGGTGAACCGCACCATCGGTATGGCTAATAAGTACCGTGGCGGTTTAGTGAAGAAAGCCAATACCCAAAAGACATATGAAATTTCATTGGTTGAAGCCACTTCAACACTTCTAGCACAAGTCCGTTCAAAGATGGATGAATATCGTGTCGCTGACGCGATTGAAGAAATCATGAAGGTGTTGAGACAAGCGAATAAATTCATCGATGTCACAGAACCTTGGAAACTATTTAAAGACGAAACTGCTCAAGCCGAACTCGATGGCGTATTGTATGAACTGTTAGAAACCATCCGCATCACAGCGGTTGTACTACGTGCGTTCATCCCGGACACTGCCAACGAAATTTTACGTCAAATCAACACAACCAAAAATACATTTGATTCGATTACCACATTTGGTGGTTTCGAAGATGGCACACAACTCAACGCACCTGTGGTATTATTCGAACGTTATAACCCACAGGAGAAACTTGAAGAAATCTTAAAAGGATAACTATGGGCAAGCTATTTAAGAATAATGAAAAACTATTTCTTGAATTACGTGCGCTGTTTGCTGTGACACTGTTTACCATCGTATATGGTATTGGTGTCAGCTGGTTTCTTGAAGCCGCAGCAGAACCGCTTTACACAGGGGGTATTCCAGGGATTGGTCAGTTGACCCGAAACATCTTAAACAGTCAGTTTGGGTTCAATTTAGGCAACAGTTTTCTAGGGATATTCATCATGGTTGGGAACATCCCAATCCTCATCTTGGGTTGGTTTGGTGTATCCAAACGCTTTACCATTTATTCCATCATATCGGTCGTCATTCAGTCCACCATTTTAGGGTTCATCCCTGTCTTGGATATGGGCATTGATGATACCTTTGTCTTAGCTGTCATGGGCGGGTTACTCGTCGGTGTTGGCGTCGGCGGGGCATTGAAATATGGGACATCCACAGGTGGATTAGACATCATTGCACAATATTATTCCTTACGTCACGGGACATCGGTTGGATTCATTTCGTTGGTCTTAAACGTAGGCATCGCTTTGTTTGGTGCGATTGTGTTTGGTAGCGCAAGTGTCGCTGCCTACACCATCATTCGCATCATTGTTTCAACTATGGTTACGGATAAATTACATACGGCATATAACTTTATGAAAGTTGAAATCATCACCGAATCACCTGCACAACTCACGCAATTGATCCTTGAAAAGGTCTACCGTGGCGTGACATTAGCCAAGGTTGAAGGGGCGTATTCTCATAAAGAAAAAACCATGGTCATCGTCGTGATTTCATCGTATGAACTCACACAAATTCGCAAATTAGTTAAAGATTTTGATCCAAAAGCCTTCATGATCACCCAACCAGTGAAAACCATTCAAGGCAACTTCGCAAGAAAAACCATCGTATAAGTGCAGTTATTTTGAATCGAAACGATGCATATGAAATTACTAAATATTATGGTTGACAAACACCTGTACTTATAGTAAGATTTATACGGTACGTTTTAAAAAAGCCCAAAATAGCCCTTATTACAACCACAATAAGGAGGAGAATTACAATGATGAAAACAACAATTATGCCAAATCCGGCGAACATCCAAAGAAAATGGTATGTGATCGACGCAGATGGCGCAACACTTGGACGCTTAGCGACTCAAGTGGCAGCAATTTTAAAAGGTAAGAATAACCCATACTACGCTCCTCACGTAGATACTGGTGATAATGTTATCATTATTAATGCTGAAAAAATTCAATTAACAGGGAAGAAATGGACTGGTAAAGTCTATTATTCACACAGTGATTATGCTGGTAGCTTAAAGACAACAACGGCAAAAGACGTTATGGCTAAGTTCCCAACCAGAATGGTAGAAAAAGCAGTAGAAGGTATGTTACCACACAACCGTTTAGGTAGCGTAATGTTTAAGAAATTATACGTTTATGCTGGTAGCGAACATCCGCACATTGCCCAAAAACCAGTTAAGTTGGAGGTACTATAATCATGGCAAAAGCTGTTCAATATTTAGGCACAGGACGTCGTAAGAGTTCTGTAGCAAGAGTTATCCTTACAAGCGGTACTGGTAAGTTCATCGTAAATGACAGACCATTTGAAGAATATATTCCTTCAGCAGCAACCCGTTTAGACGTTTTACAACCATTAGCAATTACCGAATCAGAAGGTCGTTTCGACGTTTCTGTTAACGTATACGGCGGCGGTTTAACCGGCCAAGCTGGTGCGATTCGTCACGGCATCACTAGAGCATTGATGGAAGTCAATCCTGACTTAAGAGCAACCTTAAAACCTGCTGGATTAGTCACCAGAGA